>CAYJHT010000062.1:0-8736 GCA_964369615.1 uncultured Desulfovibrionaceae bacterium | reverse complement strand
CCCCACACCCCCCTTTCAAAAAAAACCATCTGTTTAACTAAATAGTTGGCGCTTTTTAATGAAAAAAAGCCACGTGTTTTTCTAAAAGTTTATCCGCACTCTATGACGATAATTATGAATGTCCAAACTCTCTCAGGAGTATTTGGCCAGCACTACTTAAGAATGGTTCACACAATGAGAATGCCGTGTATCCCCCATACACCTCTCAAAATATGGGGCTTCATTGTACGCACCCCCCCAATAACTTTCAAATTTTTTCATATATACTCCCTTAAGAAAACACTTTATGCGTCGATAAGATTCATTAGGTACAGCTATGAATGAGCTGGCTGCAAAGAGTCCATTCGTCCTGGTTCTTCGCACCTGTGCGCATAAACAGCAATGCGCACGCAAGGTATACCACTCGTCCTGGTTATGCTTTGTGTGGTACAAGCCAGCTCATCCTACCAAATAGCTTCGCTCATTTGCGAAACCGAAATCCCGTTAAACAGCAGGCAAAAATTCAGGCCACACAGTAAGGAAAGTATCTGTGTGGCCTTATTTTTTAAAAAAGAGAAAGAGGAACTTTTTTTCTAAAAAGTCCCCCTTTCGAATATTTATGGAATGAAATAGGCATGTCGTGAAAACACGACATCACCAGTATTTCAAGCTCGTACCCTTAAACGCAAGATGATTTTGTAAGATATTCATAAAAAACACCTTTTAAATTCCCCCATCAAAAAGCGCCAACTACCTAGTGCCTTGTAAAATCTAAAAACTGTTTTTCTTTTTCTTTTTTGCGGGGGGAGGGAAACTTTTGCTAGCGCCAAAAAGTTTCCCCCCACAAGCTTTTCAGAAAAAACAAAATAAACTTTTAGCAAAAACACTCTACTAGATGTGCTGTAATACCCAAGCAACCTTGCCCATCAGACGCTTTTTTAAAATATCAGCTTCCAAAGTCGTTTCAGGATATCCGGCAGCATCTGAACGCAACAGGTAACAGTTTGTATCACCGTTGAGAAAAAGGCGCTTAAGCTGTATCCCCTCATAGGGAGAATATACAGCATAGACTGTCCCTGAAATGGGTCTTGTTACAGTTGTATCTACACCTACAAGGGCATGGCGCATAATACACGGTTCCATATTGGGCGCATCCATGCGCAAAACCATGATATGGGATGCCGCAAAACTCATAGGCAACATAATCTGCGCAACAGCAGGAAGCATAGGTGCTTCGACAGCTTCATCACTGTATTCACATGCAGTACCACAGACAGTAAACAACACACTTTTTACGGCAAGATCGCCATAGGGAGCAGAATCCTCTGCAAGTCCACGAATGCTCTCTTCCAAGGGTTCATAGTCGACACCGGTTGCCAAACAGATGGGTTCAGTACCCTGTTTTAACCAGTGAGGATTAAGTCCAAATTTCTCAAAGAGCTTCATATACCAGTCAGCAGGCACGGAGCCGCGTCTTTTGGCGTCAGAAATACTGGATTGTTTGATACCCAATACCTCAGCAAGTTCCATTTGTGTTTTTGTGTTTGTCGCTAACTGAATGCGCTTAAATGTTTCATCAAATGAGGACATAAGCCCTCTCCTTATGACCCTTAATGTAGGGGCTTGAGCACGGGATCATCTTGCGAAAGTATGATGCGGCTATTTTCACGCAAAGACTTACGCAGGACATCTAGTCCTCGTTGGAATGTATAAAATTCTGGAGATTTGCCAAAAGCGTCTGCATAAATTCGTGCAGCCAAGGCATCACCTTCACCGCGAAGAATTTCTGCAGATTTTGCAGCCTCTGCCAAGATCACCGCTTTTTGTCTGTCCGCATCAGAGCGGATACGAGTTGATTCCTCAATCCCTTCTGAGCGATATTGTTTTGCTTGTCTTTCACGTTCCGCGCGCATTCTTTCAAAAATAGCGCGTTGGTTTTCTGCGGGTAGGTCCGTTCTTTTGATACGTACATCTACCACTTCAACGCCGAAACCCTTCATAAGGTTTGATACGCGCGTGGTTACTTCACGCATAATCTGGTCGCGATGCGTGGAGACAACTTCTGTTAAAGTATAATTACCGACAAGGGCGCGAAGTTGCGAATAAACAACGTCGTCAAGTCGCGCTTGGGCGCCCGGCACGGTGCGCATGGTGCGATAAAATTGTAAGGGGTTCTCGATGCGCCATCTGGCGTAATTATCGAGAACGATAGCTTTTTTATCCACTGTAAAGGCCTCTGTGGGACGTGCGTCATAGTCTAAGATGCGCGAATCAAAGTAGAGAACATTTTGAATAAAGGGCAGCTTAAAATGTAGACCTGGCCCATATACAGAGTCTTGTGGCACACCGAGCTGTAACACAAGGGCTTTTTCCGTCTCATGGACTGTGAAAAAACTTTGAGTACCTAAAAGCCCCAACACAACCACAATCATAACATAAACAAGAGGATTTTTCTGCATTATTGCACCTCTCCCTTTGTGTTTAATCCTCGTGCAAAGGGCGTATTACCTTGTCCTTGCTGTTGCAAAGGTAATAAGGGGAGCAGGCGCTCTGCTGTCCCTGAGGGAAGTACAATTTTATCAGTGGCATTGCGCAAAATATCCTCCATAGCCTCATAATATAAGCGCTTCTTTGTCACCTCAGTGGCCTTGTCATACTCAAGAAGGATGGCAAGAAAGCGTTCCGTTTCCCCTTGTGCGGCTTTGATGCGAGTTTCTTTATACGCTTCTGCTTGGTTTACAAGCTCAGCACCTTGTCCGCGCGCGCGCGGTAAAAGCTCGTTACGATAGGCTTCGGCTTCGTTAATGATACGACTTTTATCTTCACGCGCAGACGCAACATCCTTAAAAGCATCAATAACCTCTTGAGGCGGGTGTACATCTTGTAATTGCACAGCAATAATTTGCACGCCTATTTCGTAGCGATTAAGAATAGCTTGTAAGAGATCTGTGGCGTCATTTTGAATTTGAATCTTGTCATCTGTCAGTGCCGAATCGATGAGACTTTTTCCGATGACTTCTCGCATAGCTGCTTCGGCTGCATTGCGAACCACTGCCGCAGGATTACTTACATTAAAAAGATATTCCACAGCATTGGCAATTTTATATTGCACACTAAACTGCACGGAGACGATATTTTCATCTCCGGTTAACATGGAGGCTTCCTCGGGCACTGTGCGTACTTGTCCTTGTTGGAAGGTAGCGCCTTGCCCTATGGAACGGAAGCCTACTTCACCACGCATAATCTGCGTTACCTTAGGTTTGTATACTGTTTCGAACGGTATAGGCAAATGATAGTGCGGCCCAGGCCCCACGGTTCGGACATATTCGCCAAAACGCAATACCACGCCTTCTTCATCTGGCTCTACGATAAATATACCAGATAACAGCCATAACACTAAAAGGCCACCCACGAGAAGAAAGACGCCGCGTCCTTTTGGCATGGAAACGCGTCCCTTCCAAGGGTTTTCCGGAGGCTTGTTAAAGTTTACAGGAGGCTTGCGATTATTGTCGCCGCCCTTGCCGCTCTCTGGATCCCCACCAAAGGGAGATTGCCGCGACTGCCTTTGTCGATTTTCTTGTAATTTATCCCAATCCCAGTTCATGAGATACTGATAAATCATGCACGCCTACAGGTCAAGGCATAAGTCCCGGAATTATTGAAGAGAAAACACACACAGAAAACATATAAAATCAATATTTCCAATATGATAAGATTATTATGACTTCTAAAATACATTTTTCATAAAATTTTCTCTCTTTTTTGCATTCGAAAAAGCGAAGTGCCTTTTTGAAGAGAGATGAAAATTTTCTTAAGACTCTTGCTTGACTTTTTTTGAGGAATTATTAAAAAAATTTTTTATATTTTTTTTATTTCTAAATATTTATACATCTTTCTCACGACAAATCACGCATTTTGCCCAAAACATTTGCACGCATTCTGTTTCTTGTGTTGCGGCGCACTTTCTGGTAGCATCGCGGAAGTTTTTATTTGAGTCCATTAATGATGCCCGACATTCGGGGGAGCTGGTAATGAACATAAACACACTCGACATTGCAGTGCTTGTCATCCTGATCATTTTTTGCGGTCGTGGTCTTTTACGCGGCTTTGGAAAAGAAGTCCTTGGAATTATAGGACTGATTGGAGGTTTATGGGGAGCGTATACCTACTATCCTCTTCTCGCACCACATTTGACATTTTTTAAAACAGAGCTTTGGCGCAATATGCTGGCCTATGGCATGATTTTTTTGAGCGTCAACCTGCTCACGAGCCTTTTGGGACATATTCTACATCAAATACTTGCACTTGCATTTCTGCTCTGGCTCGACAAGCTTCTTGGGGCTGCGCTTGGCCTTCTCAAAGGACTCATATTGTGCGCCATACTCATTACAGTCGGTCAATACCTTTTCACTGGTCATACAATTTTTAACACATCAGCTACCCTGCCCCACTTCAACATGCTTTTAGAATATGCACAAAACCATATACCTAAAGACTTATTTACTTTTTAATACATAAAGGATGACATACATCATGAACACCGTTGCTCCTCATAGTGATGATTCTGAAAAAGACCCCCTCGCCCAATTACAAAGTGTCGTAGACACGCTGATTGGACCAGATGGTTGCCCTTGGGATAAGGAACAAACACCTCAAAGCTTGGCTGATTATGTTCTCGAAGAAAGCCACGAGCTTATGGATGCCATGCATGTATGCCCATGGGACAATGCACCAAAACTTGAGGATATTACGAAAGCACTTGCAGACAAAAGCCAACAAGTCGTCAGTGCCATTCGTTTTGGCACCGAAAAAGATATGTACAAGGACGTCTGCGAAGAATTAGGAGATGTGGCCTTTTTACTGCTCTTTATTGCCAAGCTCTATGAAAAACAAGGCGCTTTTTCCTTAAATACAGCGCTCCAAATGGGTGCGCAAAAAATGATTCGCAGGCATCCCCATGTCTTTGGCGAAACAAAGTTTGAAAATCTCGACGCGCAGCTCAAAGAATGGGAACGTATAAAACGCCAAGAAAAAGGTGCTGACAGCCAAGAAAACGAAAAGCCAGCAGGCATTTTTGACTCTTTGCCAACAACACTCCCCCCCCTTATAAAAGCCTATCGCATCCATTCAAAGTCCGCGCGCGTCAACTTCACATGGCCGGAAGAACAAGATGTAGAGCAACAAATGGAAGCCGAGTGGCTTGAGTGGTTGGATGTCGCACAAGGCGAAGACAAAGACGCCCAAATGCACGAACTTGGTGACATGCTCTTCACCTTAGTGGAACTTGGCAGACGAAAAGGTATCAAAGCCAGTGAAGCACTCGATCACGCAACTGCACGCTTTTTAAATCGCTTTGCCTGCATGGAAACCTTTGCGCATGAACGAGGCCTCAACTTTGCCGAACTCTCCCTTGATGACAAAGACGACCTTTGGAATGAAGTGAAAGAAGCACAAAAAAAAGCTAAAACATAAAAACATATAAGATACGTTTAAATATATACTAAAAAAATAAAGCAATATAGGAGGAGGTGTTACATGTCAGAGGAAAAGCCAAAAAAAACTGCCCCCCCCGGCGCCTATCCCGAAAACATACCTCAAGAGCGCCCCGCTCAGCACACCGCTTTCGAGCAAGAGCAAAGCCCTCAGCCAAGGCCTTCCGGCGTCGGCTTCTTGGGGCGACGCGGTACGGCGCCTATAAATGCAGTGGAACAACAAGACGCCGCTACGCATTCCTTTTCGCACTCTCAAAATGAAGCGCACGCCCCCCATCCTTTTGACAGACGCGGTGCACAACAAGACACCCCCTTTACTGCGCACCACGATACGGCACAAAATCAACAATACGCGTCGCCGCAACACGATTTTTATGCCCAAGATGTCCCCAATCCAGACCTTACAGGGCAAGACCCTTTTGCCTACGTCCACAAGGACGATATGGAAAATACCTCAGACGATGTCTACGACCTCTCACAAGAACCAACACCGCCACCGACACCACCAAGCATAGGGGAAAAAACGTTCCAAGCACTCAATAAAGGCGGATTCCTCGCACTCATACTCATATTCGCACTGCACGGCCTTGCCAGCATCTGGTTGCCGTCCGGCTTCTTTTATGCAGAAGAAGCTGTTATCAATACATTTAATACCATGGCAGCCGAAGGCCAATGGGTCATCCCCACCGATTTAAGCGTCAGCATGATGCCGGGCTACTATTGGTTTATGGCGCTTCTCGCCCTCATCCCCATACCACCAAGCCTTTTCTTGCCTGTCCTTGCATGGATTTCAGCCTTTATCGCGCTGACAGGCGCCTATGTCCTTTCACGCTGTCTTTTGCCCAAGGCCACCAGAGGGACTGTCCCCTTTGTCGCAGGCATCTTACTCTTAACAAGTCCTGCCTTTTCGGCACTTGGGCACATGATCATACCCGAAGTCCTCACCGCAGGATTCTTTGCCTTTGCCCTTGCTTGCCTCTATAGAGGCTGGATAAGCACCTCCGGCTACGCATGGTTCATAGGTGGCTTCATATTCACAGCCCTTGCAACGCTCACTGGCGGCGCACTCCCCTTCTGGACACTCCTGTGCGGCAGTATCCTCCTCGTGCTCTGGCGCACCACACTCGGACGCGCACACAAACTTGATGCAGTCATGGGCTTTTCCATCCTCGTCGTCCTCCTCTCCGTTTGGCTCGTTGTCGTCATACTCCTCGGCGGAGAAGGCGCAACCTCCCTCGATACCGTCCTCCTTTACTTCGCCGCCCCCTTCATGCCACCCTTCTGGCCCATCTCCCAAGACTGGCTCACCGCCGCTCTCTTCCTCGCACTAGGCCTGTTGCCATGGACACTCCTCCCAATCTTTGTCAACTGGTTTCGAGTCATTGCCACATCCTTCGCCGCACTCAAAGCCTCACGAAAAGATAATTCCGGCCCCGCATGGGCATGGATATGCCTTATACTCGGTAGCGCCATTCTCCTACGTCAAGAGAATAATTCCCTCGTCGCCGCAGCACCACTCCTCCCCCTCGTAGCATTCCTCTTCGCTAACGCACTCTGCCACCTCTCACCACGTGCAAGCCGCGCATTTTTTCTCTTTATCGCCGTCTTATTCCTGCTCACAGGCGCCGTGCTGACCTTTGTCAGCATACCAGCAACCGCAAACACATGGGCACACCTCGTCCCACCCCTCATGAAGGACGTCATCCTCAGTACAGAAGGACTCCCCTTAATTGCCGGCATACTCCTCCTAGGCTCCGTCGTCTTGCTGAAATTTACCCGACGCGAATTTGTCGGTGCCTCACTCATCGTTGTCACCTGCTGTAGCCTTATACTCATACAGCCTATGACCATGCTCGTCGCTCCCTCACTCACCAGCACAGAAAATGACTCCTACTTACGCGCTCATCCCCTAGGTTCCGGCCTTGGCGTCCTCCCCTACGGCTTCGGCGCACAAAAACCTGTCTTCACCGAACAAGAAAACGCTCCAAGCATCCATAATGAAACAACAGGCATGCCACAAGACACGCAAAAAGACATGCCCGAAGAAGTCATAAACCAAGCACCCGCACAAGACCTCGCACCACAAGCAAGTCCTCCACAAAGTGCGCCAGACCAAAGCCACGCACCACAAACACCCACGCCCGCTGAACCCGTCCCAGAAGGAGACGTACCAGCAGATATACAACAACCCGCAGCAACACAGCTTGAAGCTCCCGCTGCTCAATAATCTCAAAGGAGAAAACAAATGAAACTCAAAACATTATTCGCATTTTGTATTTTCGTAGGCGCCCTCTTCTTCACAGCCGTCATGGACGCAGAAGCACGCCGCATGGGTGGAGGCAGATCCTTCGGAAGCTCTCCCTCCATGCAACGCTCAGCCCCCGCACCACAAAAACCCGGTGTCACACAAACAGCACCAAGTGGCGCCCAAAGCGCTTCAAAAAAATCTGGTTTCTTAGGCGGCATGGGCGGCATGCTCGGTGGCCTCCTCGCAGGCACACTCCTCGGTTCCCTCCTCTTCGGCGGCGGTTTCGATGGCGGCGGATTCATGGATATACTCCTCATCGGACTCCTCCTCTTCCTCGCCTACAAAGCCTATACCATGTTCCGCAAAAAAAATATGGCCACAGCCTCACCCACAGGAACATACGGAGCACCACAATACCAAAACACCACATCCCAATATCAACCAGTATCTCATGACAACAATACACAAAGCGCATGGGGTAAACTCCAAGGAAGCAGCGCACACTCAGGCCCCACCATCCCCGCAGGCTTCGATGTAGAAGACTTCCTCACCGGCGCAAAAATGGCCTTTACACGCCTGCAAGCCTCATGGGATAAGCGCGACTTAGACGATATCGCACTCTTCACCACACCTGTCGTTCTCAACGAAATCAAAGCCCAATACGCCGAAGATCCAAACCCAAGCGTCACAGAAATCCTCCTCACAAACGCACGCCTCCTCGACGTCAAAGAAGAAAACGGCAACCAATGGGCAAGCGTCTACTTCGACGTACTCATGCGCGAAAGCGATAGCCACACCAGCGCAAGTGCCAAGGACACAACGCAAGTCCGTGAAATTTGGCACTTCATGCGCCCAATCAACAGCTCCGACATGTGGAAGCTCGACGGTATCCAACAAGTAGAAGATTAATGAATTTTTTAATTTTTTAATTTTTTAATTTTTTAATTTTCTTTTTTTGTTTTTATAATTTGTGGGGGGAGAACTTTTTTTGGGAAAAAAAAGTTCCCCCCCCACACC
>CAYJHT010000061.1:0-8746 GCA_964369615.1 uncultured Desulfovibrionaceae bacterium | reverse complement strand
AAAAAAACTTAAAAAAATAAAAAAATAAAAAAATAAAAACTTAAAAAAATAAAAAAACAACTCTATAACTATACTACTAATCCCCTGCATAGGCTTTATACGGAATACGAATGCCGATACCGCTCTCATCCCAATTATAGGGAATACCGGTTAAATATGGTTTTTTTGCAATGACATTAAGAAGCATTGTGGCAATGGCGGTGCCCATAGAGTGGGCGTCTTGTAAGACCGTTCCATGCATACTGCCTTCTTGAATAGCGTCTTTTGCTTTTTGGATAGCGTCGATACCAACGACAGGGATATAGGTGCCGCCTTCTTTATTATATCCAAAATCACGCAGAGCTTCAATAGCGCCAATGGCCATGTCGTCATTGTTTGCGATGACAAAATCAAGGTCGTCTTCATGGAGAGTGAGTGCAAGTGTTGTGGCTTTTTGGGCACAGGCGGCGTCCCAATGACAAATGATTGTGTCGCCGACTTGTTGCATATTGACACCACGTAAACGCGCTTGTTGTACGCTTATACGTGTGCGATAGAGTGCCTCTGGATTGTCAAGACCGCCTTGGAGCATGATGAAGTGGCAAATGCCATCCTTGTTTTTGTCAAATGCAGGATTCTTTTGCCAAAGCTGGGTGATGATTTCGCCTTGTATGACACCTGCAAGCGCGGCATAGGTGCCTACATAGCGCGCATGCGCATATTGTTTTATAAGCTCAAGATCAGGTTCTTTATTGAAAAAAATCACAGGAATATTTTTCTCTTGGATAATATTCAGGATTTTTTGGCTGATTTTGACATCGACGAGATTTATGGCAACAGCATCGACAGGGTCGTCGAGATATGTATAGAGTTGTTCTGTTTGTAGGGTGTGGTCATTGCGTGCATCAAAAAAACGAACATCGGCTTTTTCCGCCAAGGTGTTTTCTATGGATTTGACAACAGAGCTGATATATATATCATCAATATTATAGAGAAAAACGCCTATTTTCGGCTTTGTTGACGATGTTTGCGCGTGGGCAGGGTTGAGTGAGGCGAGAAGGACACATAACACGGCGGCAGAGCACAGTTTGCAGAATATATTAGACTTTTTCATTGTTTTTTCCTTTGCAGGGTTCATGTTTTGTGCCCCATGTAAGAAGGGTTTTGTGGAGTTCTTCTATGTCAATGGGTTTTGTGATGTGGTCATTCATACCGGCCTCAAGGCTTTTCGCCTTATCACCGCTCATGGCATGGGCGGTCATGGCAATGATGGGGATATCTTGCGCACGTGGATGACTACTTTGACGGATGTTTTGCGCAGCACTTACACCGTCCATCTGTGGCATTTGGATATCCATAAGAATCAAGTCAAAATTGCCTTTTTCAAAAAGAGTAACAGCTTCGACGCCATTATTGGCAATGCTGACTTCTGCCCCCATATCCTTTAAGATTTCTATAGCAATTTCTTGATTTATTTCATTGTCTTCTGCAAGAAGAATATGGAGTTGAGGCAAGGCATGTTGTATATTTTGTGCGGGAGAGCTGTCTTCAACGTCAGTGAGCATGCCTTCTTCAGCGCGCAGAGTAAAGGAAAAGGTACTGCCTTCATTAAGAACGCTTTTGACATGTATATGACCGCCGAGTAATTCGACTAAGCTTTTGCTGATGCTGAGGCCAAGGCCTGTTCCGCCATATTTGCGTGTGGTGCTTGCATCAGCTTGGGAGAAGGAGTCGAAAATCTTTTCTTGATGTTCAGGGGCGATGCCGATACCTGTGTCGTGCACGGCGACATGCAAGACAAGGTGCTTATCGCGCTTTTCAACAAGAGAGATATGGAGACGTACTTCTCCTATACTTGTAAATTTGATGGCATTTGAGCAAAGATTGATACATATTTGCGAGAAGCGTAGAGGATCGCTGAAAATAACATCGGGTACATCATTATCGACATGTAATATAAGGGCAAGTCCCTTTGAATCGCATTTTTCTTGCAGCATATCTCGAATAGAGGCCAAGATAGCGGAAATACGAAAGGCGACAATGTTAATATCCAGCTTATTTGCTTCGATTTTAGAAAAATCTAAAATATCATTTATAACGCCCAACAAGGTCTGTGCGGCAGTATTGATGCGTAATAAAAAATCTCTTTGTGTTTCATTTGGGTCGGCTTTGAGGGCAAGGTGTGTCATGCCCAAGATGCCATTCATGGGAGTACGGATTTCATGGCTCATACAGGCTAAAAAATCCCCTTTTGCCTTGGTGGCTTCTTCGGACCGCACGACCATATCTTTTAATTTGACAACCATTGTCTCTAAACTCACAGCAAGGCGTCCGAGTTCGTCTTTGCGGCACATGCAAATACTCGCATCTTCCTTGCCTTCAGTGACAGCCTTGGCAAAGTCGCTGAGTTTTGAAATATCGCGCGTGAGTGGTATGGTAAGAAAAAACAAAAAGGCCATGACGATGATGACAGCAATAATATTTGTGACGAGCGTTGTCTGACGCAAGCTTGTTCCAGCTTCTGACATAAAGGAGCTTTGTGCGGAAACAAGGATATAGATATCTGTTTGAGGGACATTAAAAAAGCCGACAGGATATTCTTCACCTTCAAAAGGAATGCGCAAAACACCGGAAGGCTGTTTGCGCAGCTCGTCAATCCACGACGCGTCTATGAGGCTTGTGTCTGCATCGTGCATAATATTTAAGATGGTGTTGTTTTGCAGGGAAATGACCGAGGGCATCATGCCTTCATGGGGGACAGTTTGCAGGGCAAGATTTGCAATTTTTTCAATATTTAATGTGCTTACGAGTGCGCCAGTATAGCCATTATAGACCACTTGCAAGAAAAGCGGCACTACGGTTCTTTGTATTTTTTCACTGTAGAGCGTTGCACCGACTGTATAACCGCTTTTTTGCATGGCCTCCCTAAAGGGGACGCTTCCTATTCCGTCTTGCAGTTCAAGGGCAGCAGGTGCTGTGCCTACGATGAATTTTCCTTGTGCATTTACTAAGTAAAAAGCGTCATAATATCCGTAGGCGAGGAGCAAACGCTCATAGAATGCCCCAAGTCCAGCGCGCACACTGTCATGCCTCAACACGGCTTCACTTGCCGGAGTAAATTCTATGGCTTGGAGGACGCCGGGGAAGGAGGCCACCATAACCATGTCTCGTCCGGCTTGATGAAATTGTGTCGAAATATTTTCACCGATATTTTGCGCCACACCTTGCAAGCGGCTGTCCTTTACAGACTGCACAACGGATGTGAAATGAAATAAGGTAAAAATTGTGGAAATCGTAAAGGTGATGACAATAATGACAACAATGGACAAGGGGAGCTTAAGTTTTAAGCTGAGTGCTGATTCTGTAAACCTTTTCATGAAATCTCTTCTTAATAATGCGGGTACAAACAGTATTCTAGTCAAGTGCGTATGAGCACTTTTCAAGAAATATATATCCTTTTTTTTCAAGATGCTGACAGCATTGCCACATGGCATCACCGTGATCATGACCAAGAAGGTGGGCAATGCCGTGAGCGATGAGGCGCAGTGCGTGTTCAAGGGGTTCTTGTCCATAGAGAAAGCATTCACGGCGAAAGGTGTCTATGGAGAGCATAAGAATATGGGGTATATGTGCAGCGTGCGTGTCCTTTTTGTTGTGTATTGCAGGAAAGGATAAGATATTTGTGGGGCCTTGGCAATGCATGTGGGCGGCATTTTCTGCGGCAATGCGCGCATCTCGTACAAGATGGAAGGTGAGTGCGTGAAGGCCTTCTCCTGCAATCATTGCGTGCAGGAGTTTTTTGAGTATACGCACAGGGAGAGGCCAATGCGCAAGAGAGGCAGTCGCTTCATTGTAGACGTATATTTCAGCATTGTATTGCATAGTAAGGCATCTTTTCTATTTTGACCGATTCGGCATTTTACTTGTATCTTTTTTGAGAAGGCTTTTTGCATTTTCCTTGACTGATATTTTTGTATTCTCGCTTGAGATATCCTTTATGGCATCCTTTGAGATAGGTTTTGCCGTATCCTTTCCACCTGCCTTGGACGAGTCTTTTGCAGTGTCTTTTGCAGCTTCCCGTGCGGCTTCTCTTGTTCCTGGAGGCGGATAAGCAATGCGCTGATGGAAGATGCCTGTCAAAATACGCAAGAAATGATCGCTAATCTTGCTCAAATCCTTAAAGGTCAATTCAGATTCATCAAGCTGTCCTTCCGCAAAAATCCCCTTGATGATAGTATTGATATGATTTTTAAGACGCGCAGGCGTTGGGTCTGTCAATGTTCTGCAGGAAGCTTCGACAGAATCTGCAAGCATGAGTATGGCGGCTTCGCGCGTTTGCGGGCGTGGGCCTGCGTAGCAAAAGTCTGATTCGCGAGGATTTTCTCCGAGGTTTATCGCTTTTTGATAAAAAAAGCGTATGACCCGTGTGCCGTGGTGTTGTTGAATAATGTCACAAATTTCTTCACCAAGTTTATTTTTTTCGGCAAGTTCAGTGCCTTTTTTGACATGCGCTGTGAGAATCAGCGCGCTCATGGAGGGGGCGAGTTTGTCATGCTTATTGCGTCCGCCAAACTGGTTTTCTATGAAGTATTCCGGATGCATAAGCTTTCCGACATCGTGATAGAGCGCACCGACCTTGCACAAAAGACTGTTCGCGCCAATGGCCTTGGCAGCGGCTTCAACCATGTTTGCAACGACAAGAGAGTGATGATAGGTGCCAGGCATGGTCATCATCATTTGTTGCATAAGCGGTTGTTCAAGGCTCATAAGTTCCATAAGACGGAAGCGCGTTGTGTAGCCAAAGAGTATTTCAAGGAGAGGGCCAAAGGCAAAGAGAATAAGGAGAGACAAGAGGCTATTGCCAATCACGCAAGCTATTTGTATGGGATATAAGGAAATATCTGTCTGAGATATAAGGGCTGCGGCAAACCAGAAGAGGAGCTGACCTATGGTGAGAGGAACGAGGCTTGCGACAACATCTTGCCTGTTTTGCGCGCGAGTCACAAGCAGTGTTGTAAGCATGCCGCTCAAGAAGTAATAGAAAAAGAGGTAGATATCACCTTGCAGCATAACAGTTGTAAAAAGAGCGAGGAGTAGCCCCATGGTGCAATATCTTCTGGCTGCAAAGACCATGGTCACAAGGCCAACAACACCGGCAACAGGGAAAACAAGTGCCAAGGAGATGGGCAGTTCCCCTGTTTCGTGCAAGAAGACATGAAGAATCTTGGCAAGAAGTGTGGACCCTGTCAGGAGGAGCGCCATCAAAAAGTAGTCCTTACATCGTAAGGGTGTGCCCGTTCTGCCGCTTGGTGCGATAAAAAGCCCCATTGAAATGATAATACTGAGTATAAATAGCCCCGCCGTGAAGGGCCAATGGAGCCATGCGCCTGTTGCATTGTAGATTGCTTGGAGTTTGACTTGTTGCGCCTCAGACACAATATCGCCCTTGCGTACAACAATTTCTCCCTTGTGGAGGCTGTAGAATATGGGTTCTACATGCGCGACAACGGCTGCAGCACGTTCTGTTGTGGCTTCCTTATTGAAGGAGAGCGAGGCGGGGAGAAGTGCTGAAAGAACGATGGTGAGCGCGCGTGTTGCGGGTCTGTCAAGTGTTTCATCGTTGCGCAGGGAGGAGGCTAAACTTACAAGTGAGGATTGGACATCCGGCAATATGGTGATATCGGGACGAAGAATTTCGTTTCCTGTTTCTTCAATACGAATAATGACGCCGGCCTCGCCTACGCGTGCGTCGCGCACGCTTCCCGCAAGTCCGCCATACATAAGGGTTCGAACGCGCGGCAGAAGAGAATCTACCAAGTATTTTTGCACACTTGGGCGTGTGAGCTGTGCAACTATATCACCCGTAACTTCAGGTGTAAGCAATTCTTCCAGATGCTTGATAGTCACATATTCTTCAGTGATGCTATTGCCATTAATTTCACTTAAGAGTGTGAGTACTTGATCGTTGAAATCTTCATAAGCAGCATAGCTCAAATCATAGATGAGGGGCTGTGCATTGCGCAATTGTTCACGTCGTATGCTTGTGGCCACCATATCTTCTACGAGGAGGTCACGCGGTACTAAGACATCTGCGTCTGCCACGGTGCCTGCGGTATAAAATTGCGGCACATATTTAAAATCAATACCGGCAACGACGGAGAGCGTGAAGAGCGAGAGGAGTAAGACGGCAAGCCCTCGCCCCATGTGGTGTTGCACGATGCAACATTTGAGCATACGAAAAAGGGATTGTGTCGTATTAGGGCGCAGTGTTGTATGTGTCATAAGCAGCCACTATGGCACCGACAAGGGGATGTCGCACCACATCTTTTTCTGAAAAGGTATGAAATGCAATACCCTTTACATTTGCAAGGACGCGCACCGCCTGCGCAAGGCCGGAGCGTGAGGCTGGCCCTTCATCCCCCCATTGGGCGGGTAAGTCTATTTGCGTCATATCGCCTGTGATAACTGCGCGCGAACCAAAACCAAGACGCGTCAAAAACATTTTCATTTGTTCCGGCGTGGTATTTTGTGCTTCGTCTAAAATTATGAAAGCATTATTGAGCGTACGTCCGCGCATAAAGGCCAGTGGCGCAACTTCAATGATGCCGGTTTCAAGCATGGAGGCGACTTTTGGCTGGGGCAACATATCATAGAGGGCGTCATAGAGTGGGCGCAAATAAGGATTGACCTTTTCAGCCAAGTCACCGGGCAAAAAGCCAAGGCGTTCTCCGGCTTCTACGGCAGGCCTTGTGAGAATGATTTTTTTTACTCTGTGTTGTTGCAGCATGGAGAGCGCCATGGCGACGGCAAGATAGGTTTTTCCTGTTCCGGCAGGCCCTAGAGAAAAGGTCATTTCGTGGGCAATCAAGGCTTCGTGATAGGCTTTTTGCGCCATATTTTTTGCTGTGATGGTTTTTCGTGCGGCAGCGACAAAGACAGTTTCTTTGTAGACTTGGCGTAGGGCGAGGTCTGGTGTTTCTTCAAGCATAGAATATGCGCGTGTCATATCGTGTGGAGTGAAATATTTGCCTTGTTGCATGTCACCATAAAGCTGCACAAAAAGAGTGCAAAGGCGCTTTAGGACATGCGGGTCAGCGGTCTTTACAGTGACGCTTGCGCCGCGAGAAAAAATGTCCGCACCGCTTACGTGCGCAAGGGCGTCTAAATGGACATTGTGCGGCCCAAAAAGGGCATTGGCCAATGTGGGGTCTTCAAATTCGACCGTTTCAAAAAGAGAGACGTTTTCTGTCATATCCCTTAACTAACTCATTGTGTATGTTTTGTCTACGCTTTTTTCACATTCTCGCATTTTGATTCATTGGCCTGATTCTTGCTTCACTCTGTACAAAATAGCAATATAAACTTACAACTGCCTATAAATATAACTAATTTTATTGTATACGGCAAAAAAGTCCCTCAGGGGCATATGAGGTGTATTATGAGCGTTTCAAGTGTTGGCACAAGCAGCTATTCTGCCTATACGTATCAATGGAAAAATCAAAGTTTACAAGGCTCTACAGTCAATACGCAGGCAACGCAAAGCGCAAGCTCTGCCTACAGTTATAATGGTTTGAGCACGGTTTCTTCCATGGTAGAGTTGGCACAATATGCCATGGAGGCTATGGGCGTAGGCAGTAATGACCGTGTGACTTTTAGCCAAATAGAGCAGTACAAGACAGAACTTGAAAAAGAGTTTAATGAGACTATGAATCTCCTTATTGACGCGACCGGCATTTCCGAAAGCGCGTCCTTCAGCATGAATATTGCCGCCGACGGGAGCGCGTCCATATCTTCCACCCACGAAGATGCAAATGCTATAAAAAGCTATTTTGCCGCAAACCCGCAATGGGCATTAGATATCCGCAATGCCTTGACAGAGCAGGGTATTGCTCTTGATATGCCCGTCGCAATTTCAGTGAGCGCGTCCGGTGATATTCGTGTAAGCAGCAGTGCTGAAGACACGACTCTTGACAGTGAGATTGGCACAGATTTTATAAGCGCCCTTGAGTCAAGTATGAAGGAGACGGAAGATACAAGTGATGAAGAAAACGCAGAGGCTGATGCAGATGACAGCGCACAAACACTCACACAAGCCATGATTCTTACACGTAATACAGACGGCACACTCAGTGTGAACAGTGACCATCCGCAAAGCGAGGCCCTCACCGCACAGCTTGCAGAAGACCCAAGCTTTGCAGAAGAGCTTGACGCCTTACTCGCCGCTGAAGGCGCAGATTTCACCCAAAGCCAGACCGTCACTTTAAATACAGATGGCAGTCTTGTATATGAGGTGCCTATGGATGCGACAGAGCAGGAGGCCTTGCGCGACTATTTTGAAAACAGCACGCTTGGCGCGAGCATGAAGAGCGACATGAAGTCTCAAGGCATTGATCCCGATATTGATTTTCGCTTATCTATTGTAGACGGAAAAGTTGTGGTCAACAGTTCACACGAGGACGCAGCCACCATTCAGGCTCTTTTTGACAACAGCGCAGAGCTCACCAAACTTTACATGCAAGTAGACGCTTTGGCAGGTCTTGAATCTGCGCGTAAGTCCATGCAAGTTGACCCTGATACTCTACGCGAGCGCATTGTCATTGAAAATATGGCTGCATGGTGGAGCACAACAGGCACATCGACGGTGGGTTCGTATTTTAGCGGGACTTTGAGCACCTTTAGCGGCGTGAATAGCATCGTGTAGCTATTTTGTTTTTATTTATTTATTTATTTTTATTTCTGAAAGTTTTGTGGGGGGAAACTTTTTTTT
>CAYJHT010000060.1:0-9075 GCA_964369615.1 uncultured Desulfovibrionaceae bacterium | reverse complement strand
TGCCCGAACGGCGCAGAGGATTGGTGTTGCTATCGGGACAAGTGGACCTGGAGCCACGAACTTAGTCACAGGAATTGCGAATGCTTTTTTTGATTCAGTTCCATGTCTTTTTATTACGGGGCAGGTTAGTACGCACGCAATGAAAACTAGTGAGCTCTTGCGTCAAAAAGGCTTTCAAGAGACGGATATTGTCTCAATCGCGAGACCTATCACAAAGTACAGCAAAACCGTTTTAGAACCGGAAAAAATCGAATACTATCTGGAAAAGGCTTATGCCATTGCCACTACGGGGCGCCCCGGCCCAGTGCTTCTTGATATCCCCCATAACATTCAAGCTAGTATACTGACAGAGTCCCCCCCTGTAGTCTACCACCCCTCAGACGATTTACCCCATCATATAGACATGAAAAGCCTAGGATTGCTCGTAAAAAAAATACAGCAAGCTGAGCGCCCCGTTCTTCTTGTAGGCGGAGGAATGCAAAAAGAGTCGGCAAGAACAACACTTCAACTATTTACAGAAAAATTTAATATCCCTGTTGTTGCTTCTCTGCAAGGCTTAGATGTCCCCAGACACGACACTCCAAACTTCATGGGGTTCTTAGGTTCATACGGAGTGCGTTCAGCAAATTTGACGATAGCACTTTCAGACTTATTGATTGTCTTAGGTTCACGCCTTGATGAACGCCAGATTGGTTCTTTTCCTGATGAGTTTGCCAAAAAAGCATTCATTGTGCATGTAGATATTGATGCACACATTTTGACACATACTGTATCTTCTGACATGCAATTTTGTTGCGATGCACAATATTTTTTAAAAAAACTTTCTTCTACACTTGCAGATAGCGCAATAAATATTCAAGCGTGGTGCCAATATCTACATACGATAAAAGAACGTTTTTCTATACATAATGAAGAGCACATAGATTTAAACAATGGTGAACTGCATCCCCAAAATTTTTTATATCACCTATCATTGGCTACAACAGAAGATGCAATATTTTGCTTAGATGTTGGACAAAATCAAATGTGGAGCGCGCAATCATTATATTTAGCAGGCAAGCGGCGAGTGATTTCCTCGTCAGGCCATGGAGCCATGGGATTTGCTCTGCCTGCAGCAATTGGCGCGTATTATGCGGATCCTAAGCGCCAGATTATTTGTATCTGTGGCGATGGGGGCTTGCAGATGAATATACAAGAACTCCAGACTATAGTGCGCGATCGCTTGCCAATTAAAATTTTCCTCATTAACAACAACTCGCTCGGAATGATTAGAGAATTTCAATCACGATATTTTCAAAACCGTTGCCTCGGATCTATTGAGGGTTTTAATAACCCCTCCTTTTCTAAAATTGCAGACGCATACGGAATCCCTTTTACACGGATAAAGTCCGCGCCTTTTTCAGATGCCATCACGCATGCTTTAACCAACACTGTTCCTCATTTTGTTGAAGTAGAAATACTACAGAATTATGAGCTCATGCCATACCCCACACCAAGGCGCCCCATTGAAGAGCAATCACCTCTTCTGCCAAGAGAAATTTTCAGTAATATTTTTAATCACCAACTTCCTTCTAACGTTAAATAAAATTATGAAAGAATATAATATATTAGTTACGGGTGTTGGCGCAATAATCGGATATGGCATAATTTCAGCCCTAAGAAAATCTAAATTTAATATTAATGTTATTGGCATTGATATATATGATGATGCTATTGGTAAACGCTGGTGCGATGATTTCATCCAGGGCGTGCCCGCTGCTTCTCCTCAATTCAAAGACTTTCTACTTAAAGTAATAGAAAAAAAATCTATCGACCTCGTAATGCCCGGCATCGAACCTGACATACATAGCATCATCAAACACGATATTCCTTTAAACTGTAAGGCAAAGTTCGTGCTTAACAACATAGACCTTATTACTCTATGTAGCGATAAGTGGCGCTTTCATGAACAGCAACGCAATGCCGGAATAAAGTCTATTAAAACACTCAAAACCGCTGACTTTATAGAAGCTGCAAATTATCTTTCTGTTCCTTTTCTTCAAAAACCTCGTAGCTCTTCAGCCTCCAAAGGTATTGTACAAATTAATGACGAAGACGATTTCAATTATTGGAGAAAAAAAACTACTACGCAAAATATTTACCAAGAAATTGTTGGTTACGAAAGAAGCGAATATACAGTTGGGCTTTTTGGGTATGGCGATGGAACTATGCTTGACCAAACGATTACTTTTCAGCGGACTTTAAATCGTGAAGGCTCAACAAGCAAGGCACATGTCGTTGACTTAGATACGCTTAATAACGAGGTACGTCATTTTGTATCATACTTTAAGCCGCTAGGTCCAACAAATATGCAATTTCGTGAACACAATAGCGATTTTTTTCTTCTAGAAATAAACCCACGCTTTTCTTCGTCATTATCTTTACGTGCTGCTTTTGGCTTCAATGAACCCGAGATGTGCATTGAGTTTTTCCTCCTTAACAAAACCCCGTGCAAGAAAAACATAAAGCAAGGCTCTGCTTCTCGATATCTTGCAGATATTATATGGAAGTAACATGCTAACAGCTATTATATCAGATGTGCATAGTAACCTTCCAGCGCTCGAAGCTGTGCTAGAAACTATCAAGAAGTTAAAGTGTCAAAAAATTATATCATTAGGAGATGTTGTTGGCTACCATTGTTTTCACAATGAATGCATACAGATTTTTAGACGTGAAAATATTATTAATCTCATGGGTAACCATGACATGTATCTCTCACAGGGCACACGGTGTGCAAGGTCTAATTCAGTCAATAAAATACTGGATTTTCAATCTAAAACAATAAGTTCCGACAATTTAAACTGGCTACGTTCCTCTCCAAAAGTCTTGTACACAAGTACGGCTTCCTTCCTTCATGGAGGTCGGCATGACTTGGTGGACGAATACATATCTGAACCAACAGAAGATTACTTCGCTGGTATTACAACGCAGTTCTTTTTCTCTGGACATACGCACGTTCAAACTCTAAGACAGTTTACTTCACTTACCTACTGCAACCCCGGATCTGTTGGCCAGCCTCGGGATGGAGATTCGAGGGCTTCATTTGCAGTGTTTGATGGAAAAAACATTGAACTACACAAAACGTACTACGATATCGACCTTGTGGCACAAAAAATGAAAGACCTAAACTTTACTTCTTATTTTTATCAGGGTCTTTACCAAGGCTACGGATTACGACCAAGCAATACCCCTAACAAACCTGAATAAATTTTATGGAGGATATTGATATGCACTGGAAAAAACTCGGTAAGGTTTTTACCCCCGGCACGTCTGATACATATTCGCATGCAATGTTTCCTGTGTGCGATATTTTAGATGAAGAAAAATCATTAATTCGTATTTACTATACACACAGAGATGAAAGTAATTATGGGTTCCCTACCTACTTGGATGCACAACTGATCGACGAATCAATCACTGTTACATATAACCATCATAAGCCCATTATCGAACGAGCATCAGTTGGATGCTTTGATGATAGTGGCATCAACGTAACCTCCTTGGTATCTACCCCCAAAGAGAGAGTTTTCTTCTATTACGGTTGGAATTTAGGTGTTACTGTTCCATTTAGGAACTCGATAGGTATCGCAAGTGTGAATGATACAGGTGATAAATTGACCCGCATGCATGAGGGGCCAATCATTGATCGCTCACGACAATTTCCTCACCTTTGCGCAACGCCTTGGGTCTTGTATGACGACAATATTTTTAAAATGTGGTTTGCTTCTGGTGAAGCTTGGAAGATGGTCGATAATGTGCCACATGTCGCCTGCCATATTGGTTATGCCGAGTCAACAAATGGCGTTGATTGGATTCGCCAGGTAGAACCTTGCGTTGCACACGGCGAATATGCTGATCATGTTATTTCAACACCCTGCGTTTTAAAAGAAAAAAATACTTACAAAATGTGGTATTCGTATCGCGGTGAAAAGTATCGCATTGGTTATGCAGAATCTCAAGACGGCAAACAGTTCGTGCGCAAAGACTCGGAGGTTGGCATTAGTGTTTCTCACGATGATTGGGATAGCGAAATGATATGCTATCCAAACGTGTTCCGATTAAATGGTAAATATTATATGCTCTATTGTGGCAATGGCTATGGGAAAACAGGCTTAGGTCTTGCGGTACTCAACTCTTAGGAGTGACTCATAAATCACAATTGATTGAAAAAGCACTTTCGCAAGAGATAGTTAGTCAACACAAATTGATTTCAGAAATTTGTAATTTCTATTTTTTTATTTTTATTTGCGGGGGGAAACTTTTTTCCTAAAAAAAAGTTCCCCCCCGCAAGCCTTTCATAAAAAAACTTAACTCTACAACTGTCATACTAAAGGAATTGAGTCGCATTGAGCAATAAGTCTTTTTAAGCAGCTTTTCCCTGAAGTTTTCTTCCAACGACAAAACGTGAGCCACCCACTGGCAATTTGAAGCCAAGTTTAATGCACAACAGCTCCAACTGCATCACAGCATAAAGTACAGAATTTTGCCAAGCAGGAATTGTTAAACCAGCCTCGGTCGTGCTATTTTTGCGTGACAGATACATAAGGGGAAGCAAGAAGAAAACAAAAGACGTTGAATCTATCACTTCAAAACCCACTTTTTGCATCTTTATTTGCAGTTCATCCCGTGCATAACGCCGCACATGACATGCCTGCTCATCGGCAAAACTCCAAAGCTTCATATGCTGGGGAACTGAAAGAAGTACATGCCCACCCACTTTAAGCGCTCTGTGAATTTCTGAAAGAACATCTACGTCTTGCTCAATATGTTCAAGCGCATCAAAGGCACCAATCACATCAAATTCTTCTGTAAATGGTATATGCCTCGCATCCATCTGTATAAGTGTCGCATTGTTAGCTAAGCGCTTCAACGCTTCATCAAGGCCGTTAACGTAGATTTCACTGCCAGTAATCGCGGTTGAGGGAAATGCTTTCTGCACCGCACTCGTAACAAAGGCAGTACCACAGCCTATTTCCAAAAAGCTCTGCATCGCTGGACAGTGCTTTTTCAATAAATAAAGTATCAATTGATTGCGCGAGCGAAACCAAAAGTTTGTGCTTTCAAAAAGGACAAGCTTTTGAAATGCCTCAGGGGGAAAGCACTCGTTTGCCTCCGCAAGGTGTGGCGCATAAGAAGGAAAGCTTCCAAGTAAAGGCACTTCACTCCCACACGCGGGACAATCTAAACGTGTTTGGTCACTAGAGTATTCGTTTTGACATTGAAGGCATCTTTTCATACTAACTCCCTCTTGATATTATAATAATACCGATCATTACGAATATGCTGCCAAGAATTTTTGCCCCACTTAACGCTTCACCTAGGAACATATTTGAAAAGATAAGGACGAAGACATAATTCAATGCCATCCATGGATACGCATAGCTGATCTCAAACTTTGTCATCGCCATCATCCACACAACGCCCCCCAAAAACGTTGCCGCAAGACCCGATATCACCCAAGGACTGAGCAGCAATGACACAATAAAGCCTGCCTTCTCAGGCAGGCTTTCAGGTAAGGATCCTGCTAAACTCACACGCCAACGCATAATAAGCTGACTATAAACACCCAAAAACAAAGATAAAAAAATATATCCGTGATCAATAACACTTTGTAATTTCATCCCTTACTCCAAACACATTCAAAAACACCGCCAAAGCCTTATACACTCATGACTTCCGCGAAAAATGATCAAAACCATCACGCAAAGGCGCAGGTTCACCATTCAAAAGGATAAGCCCGTCATCCGTCACTGTGCCGATACTGCGCATATCCGGCAAAGCCGCACGAATAAGAGGAAAAAGTTTCGGCAAACACGCCCCAAGTAAGGCATAATCCTCTCCGCCTGCCCACGCCTCATCCACAGGACAACGACCACGCTCGCGCTGATACGCTATAAATTCACCCTCAAGAAAAGCCTCCGGCAAAAGCACCTGCGCACCAAGAACTGACGGAACATCTTCGCACGGATTGCCAACACAACAGCCCAAAAGACGCGGCAAATCTCGCGCTAAACCGTCTGAGACATCCATAAGAACAGGCGGACGCACATTCAAGGCAGAACGCGATACTATTAAACCTGCGTCCACTTGAGGCTCAGGGCGCAAATGCGCCGCGCACGCACGCGGCCACCTCGCACGCGCGTCATGACCATACTGCTCTAAAACCTCCAAACCCATACGCGCAAGACCCACAGCACCAACTAAGAAAAGCGTGTCGCCGGGCATCGCGCCGCCTCGTGTCAAATAACCTGAATACTTATGCTGTGAATCGTCATCAGAAACATCACTCGTAGGCTGTAAACGCCCACGAACGCCACTGCCATCCCCCCAAATCGTCACACATATATGCAAGGAAGATGAACGAGAAATATCACCACCAGAAAGAACAATACGATGCTCTGACGCTAAAGCCGACATACCGGAAAAAAAGCCCCGAAGCCAACACTCGTCAGTATCCGGCGGCACAGCAAGACCCAAGGTGAAACCCAATGGACGGACACCCATCGCCGCCATATCACTTATATTCACTGCCAAAGCCTTATGCCCTATCTCATCCGCTGTAAAATAGCGCCGGCGAAAATGCACATCCTCCAAAAAAAGATCCGTGCTCACACTCAATGCACCACGCCATCGCACCACAGCCGCATCATCCCCGCGACCTAACAATAGAGAATTGTGCTGTACCGGAAAATATTCAGATAACAAGGACAAAAGGTGCGCTTCAGACAATATAGACATAGATTCACCTCTCCCTTATATACGCGCCTACTGCACGTTGTCCATGGTCAAAAACTCTTTAAGGATAACCTTCAAACCAAAATTCTGGAAGTTGACCTGACACTTGTCCGGCGGCATCATACGAACAATCTTACCACGACCAAAAACCTTGTGATAACAATAAGACAAAGACGTTCCGTCCGCCTCGCCCACTTCAGATAAAATAGGAGACGCGCCAGCGCTAGACGCAGGCGCCTTAGCACTCGTCGCCTTCTTACTCGCCGCCTTACCAGCACCACGCGCACCGCCGCGACGCTTTAAAACATTGCCATAACTCTCATACCACTCCTCATACAAATCACGAGGCAATTCCTGTAAAAAAGGACTCGGGCTTGAATATTCCGTCGTACGAAAAGCACGGTTATATACTGAACTTGGCGCGTATAATTCCAAAACAGAACGCGCACGCGTACACGCAACATACATAAGACGACGCTCTTCCTCAAATACCTCTGCATTATCAAAGGCGTGGCGCGAAGGAAAACGGTCCTCTACAAGGTCAATAATAATCACCGCACCCCACTCCAAACCCTTCGCGGAATGGATGGTCGAAAGCGTAATAAATTGCTCCTGATCAAGCGCCTTTGTCTCGTCGCCCTCCTGCGGAGCGTCAGAAGGATCAAGAACAATATCGGCTATAAATTCATCCACATTCGTATGCGACGACGCCATATGGATAATCTCATCAAGACCTTGACGACGACGCGGCCAGTCATCGGGATACTGCGCCGTCAAATGCGGGACATAATGCTCCACAATCTCTTGCATGAGCGCCTCCGGCGAAAGCATGCGAGAGCGCTGCGTCGTAATAAAACACATATCCTCCCACAAGCCGCCATAACGCGCAAAGGCCTTCTCTATATCCTTCAAAGGCTTTGTCGTCAAAGCTATATGCAATTTCTCAACAGTCTTCTTCCCAATTCCCTTGTGCAAGACAGCAATACGCTCAAAGGCTTGTCTGTCACGCGGGTTCACAATAAGGCGTGCATAGGAGAGCGCGTCCTTGATATGCGCCGCCTCTGCAAAACGTATGCCACCCACCTTCCTAAAAGGAATGTTCGCATGCTTGAGCGCCACCTCCAAATTATAGGAATGAAAAGAAGCACGAAAAAGAACCGCAATCTCATGTGGCACAAATTGCTTCAAAAGCTCCTCTATACGACGCACGACGACTTGCGCCTGACTCTGATCGCTTTGGGGAATAACGACACGCACAGGCGCGCCACCCTCGCGACGCGTAAAAAGATTCTTGTCATAATGCTCTGCCGCATGCGAAAGAAGACTATTCGCCACACTTAAAACCGGCTGCGTTGAACGATAATTTTCCTCAAGTCGAATCACTTGGGCGCCGGGGAAAAATTGCGAAAAATCTAAAATATTCCGAACATAGGCACCACGAAATGCGTAAATTGATTGCGCATCATCGCCCACTGCCATAACATTGCCACAACCGCCACACTCAGACGCACCCAAAAGACGCACAAGACGCGCCTGCACCTTGTTCGTATCCTGATACTCGTCAACCATAATGTAGCGCAAACGCTCCCGTAATGACTGCACCTCTACAGAATTTTCCTGCAACAATCCCTCAAGCTCAAAAAGCAAATCGTCATAATCAAAAATGCATTGCGCACGACGAAAATCGCTATACACACAATACAGCTGCTCCAAAGCCTCCGCATGCACTTCCAAATGCGGCAACTCCTTTTGAAGCACCTCACTCACTGACAATTCCTTATTCCGTGCCTTACTAAAAATCCCCAAAATATTTTGATTTTTGGGAAAAGAACGGTCACCCTTCCCAATCTTATGCGCATCCCTGCAATGGGAGAGCGCGCTTGTCATATCGCCAGAATCCATCACAGAAAAGTTCCGCCCCTCAAGCCACGCAGGGCGATATTGGCGCAAGGTCGCATAAGCAAATGCGTGAAAGGTGCCTCCGCGCACGCCCATCAAACCTCTATCCAGCAGCAGTCCCGCGCGGTGCATCATCTCCTGCGCAGCCTTGCGCGTAAAGGTCAGTAACAGCATGTGATGTGGCTCGACGCCCTGTTCACACAACCACGCCATACGATAGACCACTGTACGCGTCTTGCCACTGCCAGCACCCGCAATAACAAGGGCAGGTCCATCGGCAACTGTTGCAGCGGCGTATTGCGCCGGATTTAGGCTTTGTTCATAATCTATCATATTATTTTTCTTTTTATTTTATTTTTTATTTTATTATTTCTTTTTCTTTTTTTTGTGGGGGAGGAAGGG
>CAYJHT010000059.1:0-9133 GCA_964369615.1 uncultured Desulfovibrionaceae bacterium | reverse complement strand
GAAAGCTTTTTTTTTCCTAAAAAAAAGTTTCCCCCCAAGTGTTTTTCAAAAAAATCTTTTAGACTTTACAGGGCACTAGTCATCGGGTTCCATTCTTTTTTGTAATAAAAGCGCGTCGGCGATGGTGAGTGCGGCCATGGACGCGAGGACGGGAACGATACGGGGTATGGCGCACACGTCGTGTCGTCCTTGTATTTGCAGGCAGATGGGTTCGCCTTTTTTGTTGATACTCATCTGTTCCATGGCAATAGAGGGAATGGGTTTGACGGCGGCGTGCAGGATAATTTCTTGACCGGAAGACAGGCCTGCGAGAATGCCACCTGCGTGATTGCTCATAAAGACGCCACCGGTATTTTTTTCGAAGCTGACATGTGCTTCGCCGCGCCCGCTGGGCATGAGTGCATCATTATGTTCTGAGCCGCGCATACGTGCTGCCGTGAATCCGGAGCCAATTTCGACGCCTTTGACAGCGCCTACGCTCATGAGTGCGGCGGCAAGTTGTGCGTCGAGTTTTTGGAAGACAGGTTCGCCAAGGCCTGCTGGTACGTGTCGCGCAACAATGCGAACAATGCCGCCGAGGCTGTCATTTTCATTGTGTGCTTCTGTCACAAGTTCTTGCCATTGCGGAACTATTTCCTCATGAGCTGCGAAGAATGGGTTGTTCTTGGCTTTTTCCATTTGGTAGTGGTCTTCGTTTATGGCGATGCCGCCAAGCTCTACAGCCGCCGCATAGATTTGTATACCTTCTGCGGCGAGGAGTCTTTCTGCGATAGCGCCGCCTACGACACGGCAGACAGTTTCTCTCGCAGAAGTGCGTCCGCCACCGCGGTGGTCGCGCACGCCGTATTTAGCGGTGTAGCTGATATCGCCGTGACCGGGTCGAAAGGCGTTAGCAAGTTCGTTGTAATCGGTTGAGCGAGTGTCTTCGTTGGCAATGATAAAGCCGATGGGTGTGCCTGTGGTATGTCCTTCAAAGAGTCCCGAAAGGATTTGTACTTTGTCTGGTTCTTTACGATTTGTGCTTGCAAGCCCGTCTGGTGCGTGTGAGTTTCTGGCTTTTCGGGCATTGAGTTTTTCTTGGATAAACTCTTCTGTGAGGGGCAGACCGGCAGGGCAGCCGTCAATAATTCCCCCTAAAGCAGGGCCGTGGGATTCCCCAAAAGTTGTCAAGCGAAATACGCGTCCCCATGTGCTTCCTGACATTTTTTCAACTCCTTTCGCCCGCATGCCTGTGTAGAGTGGCTATGCAAGGGCATCTCAAACTGTTATTATGTATTAAGAGAGTGTCTTCTCTGCATAAGCATTTTATAAATATATGTGATAAGGTATGGGAGCGGCAATTGCGCGTCCATCCTTTTGTGTGCTGTGTGTTGATAGAGTGGGCGTCTTTTTTTTAAGGTAAGCCTTACTTCGTGTACGAGAGTTGCCTGTGTGAGTGCTGGTCGCATGCTTGTGTTTGGGTGTTGTCGCAGGCGTTGTATGAGCACATGTGCTGGTGCGTCTAGGAAGCAGACGATGCCGTTCGTGCGCATAAGTGCTCTATTTTCTTTTGCTAAGATGCAGCCACCTCCTGTGGCGATGACGGCGTGTTCTGTGCATACGGAGCGTAGGGCGAGTGTTTCCTGCGCGCGAAAGGCGGTCCAGCCGTGTGTATCAACAAAGTTTGCGATGCTCATGTTGATATTATCTTGGATGATTGCATCAGTGTCATAAAATTTTAGCCCCATACGTTCGGCTACGGTGTGTGCGAGGGTTGATTTTCCGCACGCGCGTGGGCCGATGAAGATGAGTGGTTTTTTTCTATATGTTTCTGGTGTATAATTCATTGTGTTACGGTTATTTCTTTATTGTTAGCCACTGGTGCTATCTGATTTTCATGTCTTTTGTTATTGTTTTTCGGGTTATTTGTGGTGATCTCGCCGTATGGCACATTGAGTGAGGGGGTGCGAAGTGCTGCGCCTGCATCATAAAGATTATTGTTTGGCGATGAGTTGAGTTGTGTGCCTAGGATGTGTGTTTGCGGTCGTGGTGTGGTCGAGAGCGAGTGGGGGAGGGGCGGGCGTGCGAACTCTGTATGGATGGAGGAGTCCATATATGCTTCTTCGTCTGCTATGAGTTGTCTTTGTGTATCTTGAGTTTTTAGTTGTTCAGGCTGTTTTTGTGTTTTTGTGTTGTTTTGCTCTTGTGAGGTGTTTGCTTGTACTGGTGGTGTATCTGCTATGGAGCTTGCGATATCTGTATTAAGGATTGGAGCATCGAGCTGTACGTGTTGTTGTGATGAGGGTGTTGCAAGGGTGAGTGCATTGTGTTGGACTGTGGTATTTGCTCCGTATTCGGGGTCGATGCTGAAGGTATTTCGAAATTCTTCTGAGAAAAATTCATATTTTTGTGTTGAGGCGCGTTCTTCCATGGGAAGTGCTGCGACCATGATATTTTCTTCTTGCGCGTCAATATATTCGCTGACAGTGACAAAGCGTTCGCATCCCATGGTGCGTAAGATGAGGATGATAAGTCCGATATCTCTAACGGTACGCTTTTTTGTATCATGGAAGAGGAAGACGCCGCGCATTTCTTCTGGCTGCATGGTTCTTTCGAGTGCATTTGGCATGTTTGAGTAGTCTGGCTTGCGTTGCCAGTCTCGGCTATCAGTGGACCACATCATAACATCCATGCCCATATCTTCTACGAGAGCAGTCAGTTTTTTGTTGTAGCTTCCATAAGGTGGGCGAAAAAATCGTGGTTTTACTCCCATTGTTTTTAGTATATTATTAAGCTTTTGCATTTCTGCGCGTTGTTGTTGGTTTGATATGGTGAGCATATCGGGATGTGTGTAAGTGTGGTTTCCTATTTCGTGTCCTTCTGCGATAATGCGTTGCAGGACCTCTGGGCGTCTGGCGACTTGTTCGCCAAGGACAAAGAAGGTGGCAACGACGCCTTCCTCTTTGAGAGTATCGAGGAGTTGTGGCGTGAGTTGTGAGGGGCCGTCATCAAAGGTGAGTGCGCACATATTTACTACGGGTCTCTTGATGAGTGCGATAGAGTTCCATGCTTGGGCATGCGCGGTGGAGTTTTGAGCACTAAGAAAGTAGATAAGAAATACAATCAGAGTACTATATTTGTAGCATGCTTGAAGGCTGTGCATGGCATTATCCATTGGGTAAGAATTTTTTTATTACTTTGCATGTTTTTGTGTAATTTTGCGAGGTGCGTCATCATCTATAGCATTAGATAGCATGGTGTGGCAAGGCGCTAGGGGCTTCATTTTTTACAAGCAAGAAATACATTTGAATTTATTATACAAAAAGACCATTCCTGACATTTGCATGTGCACAAATAAAAAGCCCTGACTATGTGTCAGGGCTTTTTATTTATACTTTTAATTATTTCACGTCAACAACGGTGACTTTACCGGTCTCTGCGTGCAACACGTGCACAGCACAGCCTAGTCATGGATCAAAGGCGCGAACGAGGCGCCCTACATTGACGGGATTTTCTACATCTGGCACTTCTACACCGATGAGTGCTTCTTCCACAGGACCGCGTACGCCTTTGTCATCGCGTGGGCAACAGTTCCAGATTGTAGCTGAAACGATTTGATAATTATTGATGACTTGATCTTTGACGTTGAGATAGTGGATGAGCGAGCCGCGTGGGGCTTCGGCACAGGCATAACCTTCTGTGGTCATGGGGATTTCAAAGTTCGTCCATGTTTCTTCATCTGGCTTAATTTCTTTGAGCCATTTTTCCACTTGGTCAGCGATGAGTGCTGTTTCTTCTGTGCGCGCGACGTGTCTGCCCATGATGGAGAAGACGAGGTCTTCGCCAAGGTCACGGAACATTTTTGCTTCAAGACCAAAATGTTCCTTGAGCATTTTTTTGCCGATTTCGCTCAGCGGTGGGTTTGCAATCCACATACGCGCGGCAGGACCTACTTCCATGGGCACGCCGTCGTAGCGTGGTGCTTTTACGAAGCTGTAGGCATCTTTCTTTTCAGGTGCTGGTATTGTTGCACCTTCTGAGAAATTAGCGCCTGTGGCTTTATCGTCGAACCAAGAGTATTTGACATCTTCAGTGACTTTCTTGGGATCGAAGGGAGCGTCTTTGCCGTTGATGTAGACGCCGGATTTGAGCAAGAAGTCTTTTCCTTCAGCGTCGAGTTGGAAGACGCCAAAGCAAGAGCAGTTCTTATGCCCATGACCTTGGTTGAACAGGTCTTTATATGCTGCGCCAACGGTATATGTGATGGGCAGATATTTTTCGTAGATGAATGCTTTGACTTTTTTGAAGCGTGCGGCGTATTCAGCGAGGGCATCCTTTGTGGGGATTTCCGTGGTTCCGCCTGCGACGATACCGAGCACGTGCGGCATTCTTCCGCCGAAGAGCGCGACCATTTCGTGTGCGATTCTGCGTACTTCAAGGGCTTCTACGTATTGGTCAACGCCGACTTGGTTTACTGCTGGTGGCAGTCTCAGGTCAGGTTTTGCCATACGTGGTTGGAAGGGCGCGCTGGCAGGACCGTCCACGAAGTCCAGAGCGGCCAGATGATAGAAGTGTAAGATGTGTGATTGCAGGTAGTTTGCGCCAAGGATGAGGTTACGAGTCAAGCGAGCGTTATCGGTAACTTTTACTTTGAACGCATTTTCTTGAGCTGCAACAGCAACCATTGCGTGTGAGGTTGGGCACACGCCACAGATGCGCTGTACAATTTGTGTCGCATCGCGTGGGTCACGCCCTTTTAATATTGTTTCAAATCCGCGGTACATTCCGCCGGAAAGACGCGCATCCACCACTTTCCCATTTTCTACCACAACTTCGGCCTTTAAGTGGCCTTCAATTCTGGTGACGGGATCGATGGCTATGGTTGTTTTAGCCATATATGCCTCCTAAGCATGTTGGCACACGCGCTTGTGTGCCTACGGCAGCCTTAGTTAGAGAAGAACGGTGACGAAGCGTCAGGGAAGCCTGGTTCGGTACAGCTTATGCAAACCGAGTTAGCCACGCACCAGTTTACGCCATTCCATTTGCGCTTATAAGAATCGCAATATGCTTGCGGTCCTTTGCAGCCAAGGTCATAGCGACAGCCCTTTTTGTCAGTGAAGGTAGCGGACATGACACCTTCGTCAAAGTCAGCAACAAATGGGCAATTTTCATGCAAATTGTTGCCGAAGAAGGGAAGTGGACGACCTTCTGAATCAAGGACTTTAACAACTTCGCCAAGCCCTGCGGCGAGGCCATGCTTGCCAATCATATCAAGGGCGAGTGTGACTGTGCCGACGATCCAATCTGGTTGTGGTGGGCATCCGGGGATGTTGACAACGGGTGTTGCAATATTGTTGCGTTTTAAGAAATCAGCGACACCTAGAGCTTCAGTTTGTGAGCCCTTAGCAGCGGGAATGCCGCCATAGGCTGCGCACGTGCCAACTGCGAGAATCGCTGCGGCATCGGGAGCCAATTCCTTCACCATGTCAACCATAGTAATTTCTTCAAGTTTGTGATCTTTATGGGTTTCCCCTATGATACAGTATTTGCCCTTTGCGGCGACAGGTACGGCACCTTCGACAACAACAAAGAACTGACCTTTTTTGGCCTTTGCAACACTGCGCATAAATTCGATGGCTTGTTCGCCTTCGCAGCCCATAACCGTGGGGTGAAAATCAAGACTGATGACTTTCAACAACACGTCTGCAATGCCGGGATTGGCAGTATCCAACAAAGACACAGAGCAGCCTGTGCAGCCTTGTCCTTGTAACCACAGCACGGGAGGACGATCGCCTGACAAAGTTTCGGCCAGCGCTTCTTTTACGGCAGGATGAAACATTTGGGAGACCCCAAATCCTGCCACCGTTCCTGTGCATAGTTTGACGAAATCACGCCTGTTAAGACTCATTCCCCGCCTCCTTATGTGGCGTTATAAAATGACAGATGGCGCATTGAGGTCACAGCAACCTCAATTTGTACAAGTGTACACAATTGTCTTGACCATGTCAAGAGTAAAAAAAAATATGCACACGAAAACCCACGTTATTCTAAATTGTTTTTTGTGGGGGGGAAAACTTTTTTTAGGAAAAAAAGTCCCCCCCCCCCCACAGCTCTGCTCTCTGTATCCGTAAGGCTCGTTCCTCGCCTAACGGCTATCCCGGATATTTCACAAGCTGGGGGAGGGGGAAACCTTTTCTGAAGAAAAGGTTCTCCCCCTTCCAAAAAACTTTATTTGTGACAGCATCTTATGCTTCGTACGACACTTTGTGGTCACACGGAAGATTTTTTGAGTGCTTGCTTTGAAAATTATAGAATGTACAATGTGTACCGGGGAAGTGAGTTTGATTTTTGTATCTAAAAATATGTAATAAATACATTTTCACTATGTATATACAAGCATTTGGTGAAAAATGCGGGTTAAGTGTATTTTTAGAAAATACATTTAAACGCAAAAATCTCGTTTGTAAGAAAAGGGATACGTTAGCTGTTTTTGGCGTTAAACAGATGGTTTTTTTTGAAGGGAGGGGAAAGCTTTTTTTTTCCAAAAAAAGTTTCCCCCCAAGTGCCTTTAAGAAATTCTTTTAGATTTTACAAAGTACTGGGTGCATGTGACGACTTATCATTATAATACACAAGGGACAGTGGCATTTCTTTCAATCAATTTGATAGCGTGTTGTGCTTGGCGCCCTACGGTTGACTGGCGCTGCATTTCTTTCTCAATGGACGTTATCCCCTTGAGAACGGTTGTGTGCCTGCGATTGAATCTGGCGGCTATGTCTTGCAGGGTGGCGTCTGTGTGCTTTCTTGCGAGATAGTATACGGTGCCGCGAGCGAGTACGCACTCCTTGCGTTGACTGCGTGAGTAGAGCTGTTCTTCCTTCATGCCAAAGCTTGAAAGGACGAGGCGAATAATTGTTTCCATGTCGAGCTTTTGTTCTACCTTGGCGTATTGCGAGAGGACGTCCATGGCTAGCTCGACGCAGATTTCCTGCTTGAGGTGTTTTGCCTTAAATATAAGATTGTTGAGACAGCTTTCTAATTGGCGTACATCTGTGTTGAGGTGGTTTACAAGCACGTCTGCTACGGGGTCGGGGAGGAGGACTTGGAAGGAGCGCGCTTTATTACAGAGGATAGAGTGGCACATATCCCTTGTGGGTTTTTCCATGGTAGTAAGCATGCCAGAGGAAAAGTATGAGACGAGCTGACTGTCGACATCTTGGAGTTCACGCGGCGTGAATGAGGATGTGAGTACGAGTCTGCTGCCCTTGGACTGGAGGCTTTTAATGGTTGCCAGTGCTTCGCACTGTGTTTTTTCTTTTCCTTGGAAGAAGTGTACGTCTTCTAAAAGAAGGACATCAAGGTCGCGTAATGCGGCTTTGAAGTCGTCCATATGATGATGGCGACTTGCGTGTACAAATCGTGTTGTAAATTCTTCCGCAGTCAAGTATCCGACGTTTATTTCTTCTTTTTCATGTGCGAGTGTTTGTCCGATAGCGTGGATGAGGTGCGTTTTGCCAAGGCCTGGTGAGGCACTTATAAAGAGTGTTTCTACAACTCCATTGCTTTGGCAAATATCTTTTGCGGCGGCGACGGCGACGGCATTGGTTGGCCCTGTAACAAAATCGTGGAAGCGATAGCGCCAACGCATTGTCTTGAATGGGCTTTGCGCTGGAAGTGGGAGTGCTCCTTGCGTGGGTGCGTTTGGGCGTGTGTTTTGAGTGTCTTTGAGGCGTGTGGCTTCAGCAAGGACTCTTTCGGCGCGCACTCTTTCAGCGCGCACTCTTTCGGCGCGTAATTTCTCGGCGCGTTCGCGCTCGAGGATATTTAAGGAGTGTTCCGTGTTGCTTTTTGCGTTGGTTGCAGATGGGGGAGTGTTGTTCACGGGAGAGTCGACGATATCAAGCAATATATTGCCCTTGGTGCTTTGTTGTTGCACGCGGGGCGCTGTGTGGTCTTTTTGTGTGCGACCTTGAAAAGTATTTGTCGTGTGCATATCGGCCTTCTCTGTCCTCGTGGACTGTTTCTTGAGTAATTTTTTTTGCTTTTTATCGCGTATTTGTGCAGGGGAAAATCATTTTTCTATTACATTTTTCGTGCCAAACGTAAAATTTTCATTGAGGAGCAGTCATAATTTCTTGTTGTGCAATGCTATTTGAAATTTTATCATGTTTTAATTGTTATCTCACAGAGCGTTTTTCTTATATGTGTGTTGCGGCGGTGAGTGTGCCTTTTGTGTGACGCTTGCGGTTTAGTGCATTTTTATTTTTTCTTTGCAGGTATTGGGGGGGCTTTTCTCTTGTGTAAAGCCCGTGAAATGAGCGATTGTCTAGAGATATACCTTTTCTTTCCGCTTCGTGTCACTCTGGGAATGTTTCTAGCGCAATCATCTTTCTTGCATCAACGCTCATAAGAGCGACTTTTTCATTTTTCCTTCCCCAAATGAGTCTTTCTTTTTGAACTTATAATATTCTGAAATTATTTGAGAAGAATAAATAGAAAAAATCTTCAAATTTTTATAGGTCTTTCTTTCAAGGGTTTTTTACTCGGGAGTTGGAGAAAATATTGAAACTTTCCCCAGTGCTTTTCCACAATAATATAAATACACATCTTCAAATATCTCTTGTTTTCTCGAATTTTTACTTTTCTCAAAAAAAAATTCTAGATATTTTCTTTTGTGCTCAGTTTTGGCAAGTGTGCTTTTTGAGGCTTTGTATTTTTTTGCGGGGGGAGGGAAACTTTTTCTGGCGCCAAAAAGTTTTCTTCCCTCTGCACCAGACCCCTTCTCCTTCCAAAAAACTTTATTTGTGACAGTGTCTTATGTTTCGTACGACATTTTGTGGTCACACGGAAGATTTTTGAGTGCTTGCTTTGAAAATTATAGAATGTACAATGTGTACCGAGGAAGTGAGTTTGATTTTTGCATCTAAATATATGTAATAAGTATATTTGCAGTATATATAAGCATTTGGTGAAAAATGCGGGCTAAGGGCTATGCCTTCGGCACCCTTCGGGGGGCGCTTTTCTTCAAAACGCGCTCGCTGTTCAACGAATGAAGAAAAAGTGTTGTTCAATAAGACTTATAAATTTAATTCTTTACATAAAATTCATTTCTTATTGCCCATGCGGCAGCGCCGATTGTCTAGCTAAACAGATG
>CAYJHT010000058.1:0-9163 GCA_964369615.1 uncultured Desulfovibrionaceae bacterium | reverse complement strand
ATTTCGAGAAGCACGCGGTATATTAGACATATATAAGTGTTTCGCGAGATGAGCTCGACGCAGCTAAAGAGCAAAAAGGCATTACATCAGCGTTTGCTTAGAAACACCCCCTAGAAAAAAAGCTTTCCCCAAACCCCTTTCAAAAAAACAAAATGAGAATACCTTTCAACTCATATCTTTATTTAAAAAAACTCTTGCAAAATTCACATAAATACCCTAGTGTATCCTTCTGAACAGTGTTCAGTGACTCCCTGCGACGTGCGCCGTATTTCTCCAGTCATTTCTACTACTTGTGAGACAGAGCAGAATGATAAAACACCTTGATACGATTCAAGCATTCCTTGAAAAACACCTTATGCCGGCGGCGGAGCGTTTTTCGAAACTCCCGACGCTTTCTGCTGTTCGTTCGGCTTTCTTTGTAACACTTCCCTTGATATTTATTACGTCCTTGTCGGAATTATTTATTTCCTTCCCTGTGGCAGGCTATGCGCGTTTTATGGAAGGACTTCTTGGCGCATCGTGGCAGTCATGGGCGGTACCCTTTCAAAATGTCACAGGCATGTTGATTTCACCCATTATTGCCTTTGTCATAGGATACTTGCTCGGTCAGAATTTTAACAAAATTAATACGACGCTTTTTGCAAATCCCATCATTGTAGGCATTGTTGCTTTTGTTTCATATTATAGCATGTTGCCTATCTCACCGGACGCACCGGCCACACATTGGCTTGGCGCGACAGGTCTTATTGTCAGCATTCTTGTGGGTATCTTTTCAAGCAAGCTACTACTTTTTCTTTTTTCTATCAGACACTTACGACTCAACTGGCATGGTGCGTCTTCGGGATTATCTGTCACCCAAAGCTTCAACCTCTTTGTGCCTGCGCTTATTACGATTATCTTGTGTACAAATTTTAACCTTGTGCTTACAAAATTTTTGCAATTTGACCTTGATGTCCTTGCAAATTCTCTTCTCACCATGTCTTTCTCGGAAGAGCGCTCCGGCATGGGGATGGGCTTATTCTATATTTTTCTTTTGCAAATCCTGTGGTTCTTTGGCTTCCACGGGGCTTATATGATGCGCGAAGTGACAAATACTCTCTATGCGTCTGCCATGCAGGAAAATGTTGCTGCCGCACTGGCAAACGCTCCCATCCCACATATTATCACCAATGGTTTTTTGGAAACATTTGTTTTTACAGGCGGTGCAGGCGCAGGTCTTGCCCTTGCAGGCGCATTGCTTTTTTTTGGAAAAACATCAGCAAATAAAAAACTAGCACTCTTTTGTCTTGTCCCTACGCTCTTCAATATGAATGAGCTCCTGCTCTTTGGAGTCCCCGTCATCCTCAATCCCATTATGCTCATCCCCTTCCTTGTGACTCCAATTGTGCTTGGCGGTACAAGCTACTTGGCTATGCTCTTTGACATAGTTCCGCAGACAGCCGTGGCCGTTGAATGGACAACACCTGTTTTTTTAAGTGGTTACCTCACAACAGAATCATGGTGGGGAGTTTTATTGCAAGGAGTCAATATTGCCATAGGTATGTGCATATATGCGCCCTTTATTCTCCTAAGCAATGCGGTCAAGAAAAAACAGTTTTCAAAAATATTTCAAGTTCTTATTGAACGATCCATCAATACTGCGGGCGATTCACACCGCTATATCACCTATCACGATGACGCAGGTGCACTTGCACGCAGTCTCGTCTCTGAAATGGAACGCGACCTCCACATGGGAACTGGTTTTTACCTCATGCTACAGCCTCAAGTGTGTGCCCAATCAGGACGCATTATAAGTGTCGAATCACTTTTGCGCTGGAAAAGCTCCACATATGGTGAAATACCTACACCTGTCACCATTGCGCTGGCAGAGGGCTCTGGCCTCATCAAAGAATTGGGAATATGGATTTTTGAAGAAGCATGCCGCATTCGCAAACAATGGATGAACAGCGGTCTCAAAGATACTGTCATTTCAGTAAACGTATCCGGCTTGCAATTAGAAGACGGCTTTGCCAATATACTTGTGGATATTATGGGCAAATACGACCTGCCCATGAACTCCGTCGAAATAGAGGTAACAGAATCGCGCATGCTCAATTCTGCCAAGGACGAAACGCAAGTGCTCTATAATCTACACAATGCCGGCTTCCTTCTGGCGATTGATGATTTCGGCATGGGACACAGTTCACTCAAGTACCTGCGACAATTTCCTGTGGCCGTGGTCAAGATTGACGGCGCAATCATTCGCGATGTCCTTACAAATCCCACATGTGCTGATATTGTCGCAACTATCATCAAACTGTGTCGATCGCGCAATATGCGCAGTATTGCGGAATTTGTGGAAACAAAGAAGCATGCAGACGTCTTGCGAGATATGGGCTGTGATATTTTCCAAGGCTATCTCTACAGTAAGCCGCTTCTGCCCGACAAATGCCGCGACTTCATCGTCGAAAACAACGCACAAAAGCACAATGCAGACAGAAAATGTCAATGTACACATCCATGTGCCAACATTAAGAAAAATTTGATCTTAGATCGCATGCCAAAATAAGAAGTCATTTCGCATCAGCCCGCGGAGAAATCGTATAAAAACTTTTTCTCCACAGGCCTGATGACGAGCACAGCTTGCCTATAACAAGCCTAAGAGGCGTGCCACACGATCAGGATCAAGGCCATTATGTGCCTTTAGCATGTCGTCTGCATCAGATGCTGCGCTGTGTTGTACGGACTCCATAATTTCTTCCGCTTGTGCGTCCGACAAGTGGGCGGGTCTTGGTGCAGGCGTTGCTGGCAAAGCCACAGCTGCCACACTGTTCACATCTGCAACATGGACAGCATCCGGCACGCGCACATTCACCACATCGGGTGTACGAACATTTTCTACAGGCACACTCGATACCTGCTGCGCGGGTGTATAAACAGGGGAACGAAAGGCGCCAAAAGCCATGCGATCATGATTGAAAGCCCGGAAGGGTACTTGTAATTCTTGCGACATAATCCATCTCCTTTCAGAAGTAGACAAAAAGCATTCCTGCTTCTCAAATAAACAATATTTGCAACCGTATCGCTGTACGGCAATTTTTGCCGCCACGCAAATACATGTCACTATTGTGCAAAAGAGGTGCCACGACCAAGATGGACTTCTACCTTGCCATATGTGTACCAATATTACTTTGTTTTTTCAATGACTTTGTTTTTTAATTTTTATTGAAAAACACTTGGGGGAAAGCTTTTTCCCAAAAGGCTTTCCCCACACAAATCTTTCAGAAAAAACAAAGATAGCTTTCAAAAAACACATTCGCATAGCGTACAGGAAAGAAAAATATTTTAAAAAAATGCTTGAACTTGATAATTGCCTTTGGTAGTGTGCCCCATGTTTAGGTCGAGTGTAGCCGCCCCTACCTCGATGCAAGAAGTGTTTTATCATCGAGAATCTTTATGTCTAGACGGAAATTTTCGCTTATTACGGCCTTACGGAATAATATTGAGTTGCAATTTAACGCCATCAATATCTCAGTTTCAGTTTTGCTTATCATAACACTGCTTTCTTTTGCCTTCTACACAATCACGTCGTTGACAAGCGAAATTGCGGAAGATTATGCAGAACTTTACTCTTTTAAAACTACATCTGTCCTCAATTCACAAATAAAGAAAGATATCGGTATACTTACCTCCGCCGCTCACTCACTAAATATCGTAGAGTGGTTTGAAGACGAGCAAAATGCACAAAAAAAGCAAAGTGCCTTCTATGCCATGAAAACATATACAAATGTTCTTGAAAATGGCATCTTGTACTTTGCCGTAGCAGAATCAGGCGCGGAGTATAATTTCGACAGAACAACAACAGAAGAAAGCTTTGTCAACAGCGCACACGTACACCCAGATAATCCTGATGATGGTTGGTATTTTGAAACACGAAACGCACAAGAACCATACAGACTAAATGTAGATACAGACAAAATTTTAAAAAGAACACTCGTATGGGTCAACCATAAAGTCATCAATGCTGCCGGAAAGGTGCTCGGCGTCATTTGCACGGGTGAGCCCTTCGATAAAATACTGAAATCTGCATTTGAAAAATATAATATTGATGATATCCGCGGTGTTGTCGTTGATCGATACGGCGTTGTACAGATGGACAGCGCAAACCAACAAAACACATTCCTCGACGATAGTACCCTATACTTCAAAAATCTTTTTCCTGCAGAAGGCCTGCTTAACTCCCTCGCCACAATGCAAGCCTCCATGACAGACTACTACACCGAAGATCACAGGCCGAACGTCGTCCGATTGCCACGTGGACATGCCTATAATTATGCCGCAATATCGCCCATTGAAGGTACAGACTGGGTCGTTATTACCTTCTTTAGTGCAGCCTCCCTTTTCTCTGTTGCAAAACTCACCCCCTTCCTCTGGGTCGCTGTCGCGCTCTTCCTTTTCTATGTTCTCGTGGTTACTGTTGCCTGTAAAAAATTACTCTTCATGCCCCTTGCAAAAATGGTTCAGAGCCTGCGATTCTCTGCCTTTGCACCAAAAAATCATGCGATACAGTCAAAATATGGCGTACAAGATATTTATGGCAGTGACCGACACGATGAATTGGGAATGCTTGCAAAAACAATACAGAGATTACGCAAAAAACTTCAAAGAAATAATGAAAAATTGACCTGCGCAGCGGAAGAGGCACGCAACGCAAGCCAAGCCAAAACTCACTTTCTGGCACATATGTCACACGAAATGCGAACGCCCATGAATGCCATCATAGGCATGTCGAAAATTGCCAAGGAAACAGACCAAAAAGAAAAAATCCATACATGCCTCACAAAAATAGAAACGGCCTCAACCCACCTGCTTGGAATCATCAACGACGTCCTAGACATGTCGAAAATTGAAGCAAAAAAAATTGATATCAACCTAACCATATTTGACCTAAGCCAATGTATACAACGTATCATCAGCGTCGTCGGATTTCGCATGACAGATAAAGGACAGAAATTTGAAACACATATAGACTCAAAACTCCCGCTACACCTCATTTCCGACGAACAGCGTATTTCGCAAGTCATCACAAACTTTCTGTCCAATGCCGAAAAATTTACTCCGGAAGGCGGCACTATAACATTGAACGCTGATCTTGTAGAAAGCAACGACAATACAAGTATTATCCGCGTCTCCATCACAGACACCGGCATCGGCGTCTCATCGGAGCAACAAGAAGAACTGTTCCAACCATTTCAACAAGCAAATAGTAGTATCTCGCACAAATTCGGTGGTACGGGGCTTGGGCTGTCAATATGCAAGCAAATCATTGAATTTATGGGTGGTTCTATTTTTTTCTCCTCAGAAGAGGGCAAGGGAACATGCGTTGGATTCACACTGCCCTGTACCCGACCAGATGCCCAGAGCCTTGAAGAATATATGCAAGACGAGCAAGGTATAAGCAGTGCAGAAGCCCTTGACCTTGCAGGCAAAACAATTCTCCTTGTAGAAGATATTGAAATCAACAGAGAAATAGTCATGGCACTCCTCGAAGAAACAGGAGTCGCTATTGATATTGCAGAAAATGGCTTGGTGGCTTTGGAAAAAGTCACTGAAAATGCAGAAGCCTACAATCTCATCCTTATGGATATACGCATGCCTGAAATGGATGGTTACGAAGCCACACGACATATTCGCGCACTCAACAATCACTATGCCCAACGTGTGCCAATCATCGCTATGACCGCTAATGCCTTTCGTGAAGATGTAGAACAATGCTTTGAAGTAGGCATGAATGCTCACGTTGGAAAACCAATAGATTTCAATGATTTTTTTACGCAAATAGCTAAGGCACTCACAATACGCATATAATATACGACATTCTTGTTTTGCTTTGAAAGTTTTCCTCCCCCTCCATAAAAAATATTTAAAAGAGAGGATATTATCATGAACTTGCGCCCTATACTCAAGACCATCGCGCCGAGCATAAAGGCGGTGCGTCGTCATATACACGCACACCCTGAAAGAGCGTGGCTTGAGTATGGCACAGCGGCGCTTGTTGCAAAAACGTGCATAGCATGTGAGACTGATGTGACCCTTGGGGCACAAGCCGTAAGAGCGGCATCGCGCTTTGTTGCACCAACAGAGGAAATATGCGCAAGAGAAAAAGCACGCGCGCTGCTACAGGGCACGCCGACTGAGGTACAAAGGATATGGATGCCAAGAGGTGAGTTGTCGGCTGAGGCGCAATGCTACGATGTCGAAGCGTTCGGCAATGGACTCACTGGTTTGTGGGCAGATATGCACTTTCCAGCGCAAGACACAGCCATATCAGGCAAGGGAAAAGATACGGAAAATGACCATATCCTCGCCTTGAGATTTGATATGGATGCCAACGAGCTCACAGAAAGTACCTGCGCATCGCACGTGCCCTCTAGTCAAGGCTTTGCTTCGAAAAATCCGGGACTTATGCATGCTTGTGGACATGATGGGCATGTGGCTATGGGCGTAGGATTGCTCTTGGCTTTGCAGACTGTGCGCACACAAATGCCGGACTTATGCAAGCATCTTTCGGGCACTGTGCGTTTTGTATTTCAGCCCGCAGAGGAGGTAGGTCAAGGAGCTAAGGCGATGCTTGACGCGGGCGCGATGGTGGGCGTGCGTGATCTTATAGGCATTCACCTTGGCATTCAGGCGCGTAAGCGTGGTGTGCTTATTTGTGGCACTACGCAGTTCTTGGCAAATTCTTCCTTTGAGATTGATTTTCACGGACGCGCTGCCCATGCGGGTCTTGCGCCGCATACCGGGAGAAATGCACTTATGGCCGCGGTGGCGGCGGTGCAATCTATTCAGGCAATTTCCCGCCATGGTGACGGAGCCTCGCGCGTGAATATCGGCGAAATGCGCGTGGATGGAGCCGCAAATGTTATTCCTGCGCATGCATGGCTGCACGGAGAGACTCGCGGCATAACAACCCACGTCAACGATTTTATGCTGGAAGAGGTTATGCGTATGAGCGCAGCGGCAGCACAAATGTGGGGATGTGCAGCATCGTTTACCCACACAAGTACCTGTCCAAGTGGAGGATCCGATATAGCCCTAGCCCAAGAAATTTTTGACATAGCACACACGATGCCAGAACGCTTTGACGATGTGCGATTGACAGAAAAATTTTGGGCCTCAGAAGATTTTACATGGTTTTTGCAAGATGTCCAAAAAAGAGGAGGACAAAGCACATTTATCCAGCTCGGCATCGATTGGGTAAGCGGTCACCATACCTCTACTTTTGATTATAATGACCATGTTTTACTTGACGGTGTGGAGTTATTACTGCACTTTGTATTGCAGAAGCTGAAAAAAAAGAGATAGTATGCACGTTTATACTGGTTATATATTTATATTTATAGCGGCAATTTGTTGGGGATTTCTTGGCGTTTTTGGACGCATTGCTATGGACGCGGGGCTTGCCCCCATGGATGTAGCTTTCTATCGAGCGGCCTTGGGTGGTGTTTTTATGCTCATCCATTCTGCGGCGGTGCGTGATATTCACATTCGCGAAAAAAAGGACGCTTTCGTTTTTGTACTTTTTGGTCTTATTTCCATTGCTACGTTCTTTGTGGCCTATCAATACGCTGTAAAAGAAGGTGGTGCAGCACTTGCCTCTGTGCTTTTATATACGGCGCCAGCGTGGGTAGCCGTGTTTTCACGTATCTTTTTTGGCCTCAAATTCACACTCGTCACGACAGGCGGTGTCTGCTTAGCTCTACTTGGTGTTATGCTCATCAGCTTCTCAAGCACACCAAACGCGACACACTCCGATACGCTTTCATTGCTTGGTATTTTTTTTGGACTTCTCTCTGGCTTTCTCTATGCGACGCACTTTATCGTAACAAAAAAGTATCTTACGATATACACTCCCTTTACATTATATGGCTATAGCTCCCTTGTTGCAGCCGTGTGCATCTTGCCATTTGCGCAGGTGCGCTTATATATGCCATGGAGTACTTGGCTTGCTATTCTCGCCATTGGTTTCGTTTGTACCTATATTGCTTATTGGGCCTACTGCGAGGGAATACGTCGCCTCAATCCCACAAAGGCAGCCGTTTTAGCAACGCTTGAGCCTGTGGTTGCCACAATAGCGGCGTGGACTATATGGCGGGAAAGCTTTACAGGCTTCGGCTGGCTTGGCGCTATTCTTGTCATTGCCACAGTCATCATACTCCTTTTTGACGATAAAAAACGAGTACAGTCCCGTGCGTTATAAAATCAGGGCTAAAATTTTTTTTTCAAAAGACATGTAGCAGGACTTTTTTACGAAGAAAGCCTCCTTCTCCCCAAAAAATAAAAACCTTTCAACAAAACACAAGCCCTCTTGAGGAAACTCTTTCATGTTAAAACTTTCATATAGGCTCTTTGCAGCCTACTTGGTCATCCTTATGAGTGCATCGCCTGCGTGCGCACAAAATACTTTGGAACAATTTAAAACCCCCCTTCCTCCTGTTCTGCTTGCCATGAAGGTGCCCACCTCGGCTCCACGGGTGACACTCTTAGGTGAAGAAGCCGTACTCATCGAAATGGCAACAGACTTAAATAAAACCCACGAGCGGATGCGGATGCGCTGGCGCGACATACAAAAAGCATTTGACCCAAGCATCTTTCAGCCCGATAATATTCCCCTCCCCCCACATAATCGTCAGCAGTGGGCAGAACTGGTCAAACGCTTGCCCGCAGCAGACGCCATGAAAAAATTGCGCTTTATCAACGGATTTTTCAATAATATTCCCTCAGATGCCGACATTGATATCTACGGTGAAAAAGAATATTGGGCAACACCTCAAGAATTTCTCCAAAACAGGCTCGGCGATTGTGAAGACTACGCAATCACTAAATTCTTTGCACTCCAACACTTCGGCTGGCCAATAGATGACCTGTGGATTGTACTGCTGCACGACAAAATCAATGACGGCATGCACGCTGTCCTTGCTGCAAAAACAAAGAAAAAGGTATTTATTCTTGATAATTTAAGCAAACCAGCCACTCTTCTTATCCCAGAAAAGCAATATTCAAAACAAGTGAAACCCTATCTTCTTTTAAATAATCAAGGCGTCTGGTTCTTCCCTTCCAGCGTAGAAAAAGGCTAAAGTTTATTTTTATTTTTGTTTTTGTTTTTTCTGAAAGCCTTGCGGGG
>CAYJHT010000057.1:0-9243 GCA_964369615.1 uncultured Desulfovibrionaceae bacterium | reverse complement strand
AAACCGATGTGTGAACAAAAAAACCGTAAACCGAAACACACTTGTCATCAAGCTGCTTCCACAGCCTCACACCCGTGTGCTTCTCGTCATCGCGGAAGTGGAATATGAGATAAAAAGCAGCCGCCGTCAACAACTTTTTTCACTTTTTTGAAAATATATTTTTTTATCTTTAGTTTCAAAATATTAACAGAAGAGGGAGGATCCTCGTTGGCATTTACTCAACAATACAAAGTAAGCTCTCCGCTAAAAGAAAGGCGTCAACGACCTTGTAACTTATACATACTAAAAACAACAGGCAAGTACACAAAACTCATTTACTTTGACGACAGCGCCTAAATAATTGTTTTTATAAAAAATGACATGGGAAATTTTAAAGAAAAAAGGGGTCTTGCCCTTGGGGGAAAGAAGCAAGACCCGATAACCGGCGAAAGTCGGCTTTTTTGGCAGGGGGAAGCCGAGTCGATATTATGCCATACTCACATTGCAGCAAGCATTGCGAAGGTCAACAATATCGTCCTTCACCGTGCTGGCACCCTACACAACTTTGCAGAAAATGCAAAGGCTTTTGTGAGGGATTTTTCATTTTTTTTCCATCACAATGAGCGGAGCAAAACTTCGTCTAGGGAGCGTTTAGGCACATGGTGGACTGCATTTTCATCGCGCCAGTAATTGAAGCTGCCGTCTTGTGGCATAGGTGCAATTGTGCGTACTTCCTTTGCAGGTCCAAAGCCGAGCAAAAGGCTTATATGCATATCTTGTGGGGGTTGGAATATATCTGCACAAGCGTCGGCCTTGAAGGAGGCATGCATACAACAGCCCCAACCGCGACTGTGTGCGGCAAGTTGCATATTTTGTGCGGCGATACCTACATCCATATGTACGAGTTTTCCTGCGCCATTAGGGGCGAGTATCGCGATATAGAGGGAGGGGCGTTCTGTTTCTATGGGGCCATCCCATTGAAGGATGCCTGCCCAGCGTGTGTTTGGGAAGATTTTTGCACACGTGTCGGCACTGTGTGCGGCCATATATCGTAAAACTTGAGCATTTCTGGCGCTTGGACTTATGCGTGCGCAATCTACAAGCCATGCAGCGGCGCTTGCGTCGAGGGGGCTAGATGTCTCAAAACGGCGACATGTACGCGCCCGTGCAAGAAAGTGTTGAAAATCCATAGCTACACCTATTGTTGATTAAAGGAAGAAGAAAAAAATAATTTGTCCACCGACGATAACAGTGCCAAGAAAATCGCCATTGCATCCACCTTGCTTGCGTGCAAGTCGCCACATCATAGCAAGAAATAGAGTGCTCGTCATCAATATGCCCATAACGGGTGCAAATTCGAAGAACCATAAAATACTTGCTATCAAGATAAAGTATATCAAGAAGAGTATGGGATTTGTTGCAGAGCACGTTTTGCCTGCAAGGGAGTTATGGTCGCGCACGGGCGTTATGCATGCGAAAAGCACAACAAGCATGCGCCCAAAGGCAGGGGCCAGTATGAGTATGCGCCAGTCTTGTGCGGTGATGCTTTCGTATGCGCCGAGTAGCAGTGCGCTCAAGGCAAGAAAGAGTGCGACGGCACCAAAGGCGCCTATGCGGCTGTCATAGATAACATCCCAAAACCGTGTGCCTGTTGTGTGCGAGGCATCGGCGACATCGGCGACGCCGTCAAGGTGCAAAGCGCGTGTGATATAGACTTCCAAGAGTACATAGCACCATGCGAGCATCCACGGTGAGGCGATTTCGCCGAGGGCATATATGGGAGCAGTAAGAAAAAGGCCGATGAGCATACCCACAAAGCCAAACCACGCAATAGCACCGGAGAGTTCGTTATCTTGCACAATTTTACTCCCACCAAAGCGTGTCAAGAGGGCAAAAGCCAGTTTAAAATCATCATAGCATGCGGCAACGGAAGAGGATAATGACATGTTCTTATTCTCCTTTTTGGGGTTTAGGGGAGGATTTTCTAAAGACATCGTCCATACTTGTGTTGTATGCCAGTATAATGCGTAGATTTTTTGATGTAGGGATATTTTTAAAGGGGCATGTGAGGAAGATTTATAAAAAATCTCCCCACATGCCTTTTCTAGGAATTTTTATATAAAACAAAGCATTGTTTATATATATATCTATCCGCAAGAACCACTGCTAGCGCAGCCGCCGCAGGCACTACCAGAAGAAGGCAAGGGCTTTGTAGGGGTGACGGCAAAGCCAGTATATCCAAAGTCGAGACTTACGCCTTCGATGGATTCCAGCAATTCTTTGTTGACGCAAAAGGTGAAGTTATTTACTTCAAACACATTGTCATCATCGTTCGGCTCATCCAGAGCCAATACCAAGCGTGGGCCGCTTCAGCCGCCGGGCGCAAGATATATGCGGATAGAACTTTTTTCTTTTCCCTCAAAGTAGGCTTCAAGCTCTTTGTGGGCGCTGTCTGATACGTTAACCATAAAGGCCTCCTCATCTTGTAATAACACTACATAAACATGACAGTGTACTTTGTCAATAATGATTTTTTTGAAAAAAAGTTTCCCCCAAAGTGCTTTTCAAAAAAAATCTTTCAGAAAAAAACGAGTGCCTTGTAAAGTCTAAAAGGTTGTTATGAAAAGGCTTGTGGGGGGAAACTTAAAAAATAAAAAAAACTTTCCCTTAAACCCCCCTTCAAAAAAACAAAAATTAGAATGCCATGAAGGGTTGTGCTTCTTTGAGCATTTTTACTGCGCAGAATTTGCCACACATGGCGCATACATCTTCTTGCTTATGTGCTTCGCGACGCTTGTGCAATCTTTTTGGGTCAAGAGCGGCGGCGGCCATTGCGTCCCAATCAAGGTTGCGTCGTGCCTCGTTCATGGCCTTTTCCCGTGCAAGTGCGTGTGGACGTCCGAGTGCTACTTCGCCTGCGTGTGCAGCTACTCGTGCTGCCATGACGCCTTCGTGGACGTCGGAGGCGTCGGGTAGTGTGAGATGTTCTGCAGGTGTTAAGTAGCACAGAAAGTCGACGCCTGCGCGTACGGCAATGGCTCCGCCGATGCCGCCAGCCATATGGTCATAGCCGGGCGCACTGTCCACGACGAGGGGGCCTAGCACGTAGAGAGGGGCGTCGTGGGTGAGGCGTTTTATGCCGGTGATTTGTGCTTCTACGTGTTGGAGAGGAACGTGTCCTGGACCTTCGATCATGGATTGTACGCCGAAAGCACGGGCACGCAGAGCAAGCGCGCCAAGCGTCATGACTTCTTCCCATTGTGCTGCGTCTCCCGCATCACAGCCTGCGCCCGGGCGTAAACCGTCACCTAGAGACAAAGTGACATTATATTCTCTTGCAATGTGTAAAATGGCGTCGAAATCCTCAAGGAGCGGGTTCTCACGGTCGTGCTCCAACATCCAGCGTGCGAGCATGGCGCCGCCGCGGGAAACAATACCCATTTTGCGGCCTGTGTTGAAGATGGTGTCTGTCCCATTGGCCCATGCGGCGCCGCGGCGAGTGAGGCCGCAGTGAACAGTCATATAGTCCACACCTTGTGTCGCTTGCTTTTCAATTTCTGCGAGGAGCATGTCGATAGTCATGTCTTTGATGGGCTTGTCTGCATCGAGGAGTTGTTGGCCTACGGCATAGATGGGTACAGTGCCTACGGGTGCGGGGCAATCGCGGAGCATGGCACAACGGATGCCGTCAAGGTCGCCGGCTATGGATAAGTCCATGACTGTGTCGGCGCCGGCCTCAAGGGCGACGCGTAATTTTTCGCTTTCACTTTGTGGGCAATGGGAAAGAGGCGATGTGCCAATATTGGCATTGACCTTGACGCGCGAAGGCTGGCCGATAAGGATGGGGCGTACATTTTTATGGGCAGGATTGCCTAAGAGGACTATGCGACCGTCTTCTATAGCCTGACGAACGACAGCCTCGTCAAGCTGTTCTGATTGGCACAGTTGTGGGAGAAAATCGTTTGCAAGGCGCTGTAAGGCGTAATTTTTTTCAAAAATTGACATTCGTGCTTCCTTAAGGTTTGGAAGTGACAAACGCAGAAGCAGAAAGAACAGGCATAGACAGCTTTCCTCCGGCAGCATCATCTGCGTCAGGTTCAAAGGGTCTGGGACATTCCCACTCTCAGCCTTGCCGCCGCATGTAACATCATGTATAGTCGTATGCGGCAAGAATAGGCTCCCCTAGCTGTGAATATGTCTAGCACACGGCGCACTGTGTGTATATAAGTAAAAATATATTTGAAAAATTAAGTGCTTGTAGAATTTTTTTCAGTTGAAAAGTTTTTCTAAAGATTTTGGAACAGTCTTTGAATAAAGAGGGCAACAAGGAGAAGAGCCATGCAAATTTTGCCCACAAATATGACGGAAGAGAACTCCCCCGTAGGAGCGTATTTCCTTGCATCCAATGCTGCCCAAGAAGAGAGTTCTTCTTTTGCGGATATGTTGTATGCGCAACAAGAAGCGCGTGCTGCGGTACAAAATGGCGAGACGCATTCTGTACAAGCCGCCCTTGAACTCAATTCTGTGGCGTCACAATTTACGCCTCTTGCACAAGCTCCTTATAATCTCACGACACAAAATGGCGTCACCTATACGCAGGAAGAAATTTTCTTCACGAAGGATGAGTTGCAAGATCTGGAGCGCCAACTCCTCGATAATGGCGCCCCGCCGGACAGCTTGGAAGCGCTGAGCGAACTTGCAGACCAGCCCGACGGCGCGACGCTTGGACAAGTGCTCTATGCTCTTGGCGATACGCGCGTCTATGAAACTTTAAGCAGTGAAGAATCCGAAAAGCTCAAGAGCATTGCATCGCGATTCGACCCTAGTGGCAAGCTCTACACAGATATGATGGAAGCGCGCGCCAGCGGTGACGGCGCAAAGGTGCTCAGTAGTCTTATGGACGCTATGGGCAATTTACCCGCAGGTCAGCGTGTAACTCTTAGCAAGAGCGATGCCGCACTCTTGGCAAAAGCTGCCGGACTGTCCGACACAGCTACAAAGCAGCTCCTCGGCAGTTTTGGCAATGCCGACAGCCTCATGCTGAATAAGAACGAATTGCAGGCATTTCTTACGCCAGCCGTGCATGACTTTGCAAAAATAAGCGGTCAGCAAGAAAAGCTCCGCGCCGCGCTTGATGAAGTCCTAGGACCTCTCCTTGATGTTGCGCGCGAACGTATGGAAGCTGAAAAAGCAGCTTCTGAGCTGTCTAACAGAAAGGTAGAGCAGAGCAAGGTTGTCATTGAAGAAACTGTCATGGAAAAGGTCAATAAAAATCTGGATACGACCCGACACAATGCTCATACTGCCTCAGAAAATGTGCGCACGAAAATGCAGGACGAACTTGGTGATGACGCGCATACACAAAATAAAGGACAGGATACAAAGCAGCATGCCGACGCTAGCACTCTCTTAGCTGATACAAAGGCTGCAAAATCTTCCGATAAGGGTGATGGCTGGTCGCAGCTTCTGGCAAAGACAGACGTGCGCCAAGTGCTGACAACGCCCACACTGTCCAATAATATCACAACGCCTATTATGGGCATGGGTACGCTGAACGCCCAAGCACAGAATTTCGCCATGCTCAAAGCTGAACAGAATATGCAACAGCTCTCGCAGCAAGCCGCGCAACAAGTAGAAAAGGCGCTCTTCACAGCCGCCAGCAATGGCACAAAGCGCATTGATTTACAACTCCATCCGGCAGAACTTGGCACGCTGACCATAAGCTTGGTGTCCAGAAATGGGGCAATAAGTGCCCTCCTCAGTGCAGACAATCCCGAAACCACACAGGCATTGCAAACGCAAATGGAACAAGTGCGCATGACACTTGAACAACAAGGCATCAGAATAGATAAAATCGAAGTGCAAAACCAAACGCAAAACAATACCGCCCAGCAAGACAAGTGGGATAATTTGCAACAGCATAATGAAAGACAGGAAGAAAATGCCCGTCGTGAGTCCTTGGAACGCATGCGTAACCTTGCAAAGACGCGTAATGACGAATCAAATTCGCAGGAATCCATTTTGGAACGTAAAATGCAACTACATAGAGACACGGCAACGAATGCCGCACACTCTTTGTATATTGTGGCGTGACAATAAACACGCAAAGCACAGACCGAACAAGACGGATTCTGTAAAAAGCTGCCACATGCAAAGAGCATCGTGGCAGTTTTTATTTATAGGAAGCAAAAAGAAGGAGAATTCCCATGTCAGCAGTCAGTGCAACAAGTTCCGCAGTCAGTTCCGCCATCACTTCATCCACCGGCAGCAGTGAATTGGATAAGGACGCGTTCATGCTCTTGCTTGTGACGCAGTTCCAATATCAAGATCCCTTGAATCCCATGGAAGACAAGGAATTTATTGCACAGCTCGCTCAATTCAGCAGCCTCGAACAAATGATGCTCCTTAATGAAGGTATGGACGGACTCACCGCAGCCACAAACAATCAAGAAATGATCAATGCCACATCCTATATCGGCAAGGCTGTGGACGTGTCCGGCTCCACCATCAGCAAGCAAACAGACGCCACCACAGGCAAGACCAGCGTCTCCAAGATGTACTATGCCATCGGCGAGCAATCCGTGAAGGGACAAATCAATATTTTCGACGAAAACATGAACTTGGTGAGCAGTATAGCCCTGCCCGCACAAGCCGCAGGCACACACGAATTTCAATGGGACGGCACTGCCTATGGCGAAGGCGAAGCGGCAGACGGCGTCTACCAAATTATTCCCACCTTCTACAATGCCGACGGCGACACCATCCTTGATTACGACATGGTCGTGGACGGCATTGTGTCCGGTGTCACCACAAGCGAAGGCGTCACCTACTTGTCCCTTTCTGACGGACGCGTCACGCCTCTTTCAGAAGTGCGCCGCGTGTCCACGCCGACTGTTGTGTCTACCACAACGCCTGACACAGATACTGACGATACCACAAGTGGCAGCACATCGACTGAAGACGACGACAGCGCTTCTGGTTCAAGCGCCAATACATCTGGTGACACGTCTGGAACAGACGCAAGCGGTGCAAATTCTGCCGCTTCTTCCACTGGCACAGATAGTGCAACATCAGGCACGAATACAGAGAGCGCCACGGCAGATGCTTCCGGCGCGGCTTCTGGAACAAATGGTGACACAACAGGTGCTACAGACAGCACAACAACACCATAAGAATTTTAAGGCAGGGTGCGACGCATTTTCGGGACGCACCGCATCCGTTGGAATATAACAAAAGTTTAAAGGTTAATCCGGAGGTATATCATGGGTCTTCAATCTAGTATGTGGTCAAGTGTTTCCGGCCTGCTCGCGCACGGCGAAAAAATGAACGTCATAAGTAACAACCTCGCCAACGTCAGCACCATCGGCTTTAAGAGCCAGCGTATGGATTTTGAAGACTTCGTCTATCAAGGCAAGTCCAGCGGCGGCGGCGCAACCCAAGTGGGGCTTGGCGTGGGCATCAACACCATCGTCACAGACTATTCCCAAGGCTCCTTTGAGTCCACCAACAGCGCCACCGACCTTGCCATCACCGGCACAGGCTACTTTAAGGTCGTCAACCAAGCCACCGGCTCCGATTACTACACCCGCGCCGGCAACTACAATTTTAACTCTGAAGGCTACTTGACCCTGCCCAGCGGCGAAGTCTTGCAAGGCTGGAAGATTAACAATAACACAACCCCCATGCCCGCCACCGGCATCAATCCCGTTATCGCAGAAAGTACGGGCATTCAGACCATCGGCGAGCCCACAGACATATTGCTGGACGCATGGACAGTGGCGCCAAAAGCCACCACAAAGGTCGAATTTTCTGTGAACTTGACGGCAGAAGAGAACCTTGACAAGAGTCCGAATACTACCAACCCCCTCTTTGCCATGGCAGAGAACTGGAACGGAAAAAATAGTAACAAAGAAGATGACGACTTTCCTATTTCAGAAGAAGGCTATGTCCACGCTGCCCCCATCAAGGTTTATGATGAAGGCGGCAAGGAGCATACACTGACCTGTTACTTTGACCAAGTGCCCGCAGAGAGTGTTGAGGAACTTCCTACGGGCTACGAAGTCTATGAATACCTGCTCACCATGGATCCAGAAACGGACAATCGAACATTTGGTGGCGTTTATGACCCCACTACAGGCGTGTTGACAGGCGCCACAAGCTTTCAAGACACAGAAGCCGCCGGTATCCTCATGAAGGGCACCATGATATTTGACTCCTCTGGCAACCTTGTAGGCCAAACTGCCTATACATATATGGGGAATACAAGTTCTACTCCTGGAGTTACAATACAAGCGGATCCAACGCAACCTGATGCTCTTGGTCACCCCGACGCTGATCTTTCCTGGCAACCTACAGCGGTGTCTGACAGCGGTTATCCTTTGTTTACGGCGAACTTTTCTGGTCATCCTATGGGCAACTCCGTGAGGCAGAGCAAGGCCGAGGGCGATGACACAAGCAACAAGGGTGCTGACGATATCTGGATGGAATTTGATCTTGGCTTACAGTCGAAAGACCCTAATGAACCATGGGTTAAGTCTAATACACCTATTACACTAGACGATGGTAGCTCCATTGCAGATGTTGTCAATGATCCTCTTGCTGGCAGCACAGTAAACTACCAAGAGCTTGCCACTCTCGTACCCAATGAGCGCGCCACGGGTTCATCTACTATGCGCGGCACGGCGTCCAGTATTAACTTTAGCAGTCAAGACGGGCACGGTTCAGGCAACCTTACCAATGTGCATGTGGATTCTGACGGCATTGTCTACGGTGTATATTCAAACGGTATCAACATGCCCTTGTATCAAGTGGCTATGTATGACTTCGTGAATCCGCAGGGACTCTATCGTGAGGGCGGTAACTTGTATTCCGAAACGATTGAATCCGGCAGTATCCAACTGGCACAGGCGGGCATTGGCGGTATGGGTACCATCAACTCCTACAATATCGAAAATTCCAACGTGGACATGTCGCGCGAATTTGTGAATATGATTATCACCCAGCGCGGTTTCCAAGGGAACTCGAAGGGGATCACTACTGTTGACGAATTGCTCAACACAGTCATCGGTATGAAGCGTTAAACATAACACTCAGATAACTTCCGATGACCTTTAAGGCGACTGTCCCGAAAGCAGTCGCCTTTTTTTATGCCCTCTTTGTAAACGTCTAAATAAGGAGATCGCATAGTAGTTTGTTTTTTCTGCAAGGCACTAGGGGCTGTTTCTAAATAAAGATATTTTTTTGAAGGGGTTTGGGGGAAAGCTT
>CAYJHT010000056.1:0-9244 GCA_964369615.1 uncultured Desulfovibrionaceae bacterium | reverse complement strand
TGATGATGGTATTGTCCACGCGTCCAAGGCGATAGCCTCCGGCGCCGATGTGCAAAGGATCCATAGTGATTGCAAAGTATGTGCTCATAATATTTTCCTTCTATTTATTTATAAAATCATGCCATTCGCACAGGTCGAAGAAAGAACCGTCAAGGGTGGCGGGGAGCAGTTCCAGCGCCTCCTTGCCCAGCGTTGTCACTAAAATGCTGCGTGCTTGCTGTTCAAACACCTTGCCTTGCCGCTCCCGTTGCCATGTCGCGTGTAATTTTGCCAAAAGCTCCAGCGCCACATGACGCTGACGATTGCCTTCGTCGCCATTCCCCGTGAAAAAGTATTCGTGTCGTTTCCATGCATCCAGCGTTTCCAAGAGATAGGGACGCGGTGTGCCGTGTTGGCAGTCGTGCGGCATCATAAAATGCGGACGGTGCAAGCGTGTGTCGTCGTAGAAAATGTCATAGCGCCGTGTGGATGCGTCCAGCACTTCAAAGTCAAAGGTGGACGGCATGACGTGGTACTGTGCGCCTTCTTGCATATGTGAAATGTGCACAGGCGTCCCCTCTGCGTCACGGAACCAGCCGCGGAATGTGTCCTGTCTGTCGTCGGGAAGGGTGGTGGACACTGTCCACGAGGCTGTGCGTCCAGTATGATTGTGGGCATGATTGTGGGCATGGTCGAGCCATTCAAGACGCACGCTTTGCCCGTCCTTTGAAGGTGTTTTTGCTGTCAATGTCCAGAGTTTCGGCGTATTGTCCATAATTCCGCGGAAGCGCCGCGCCGCGTCCATGGCAATATACATGGGCGACTTATAATAAAAGACGGACGCAGAAAGGTGCAAGGGCAACATGTGGCGCACTTGTCCGAAGCGTTGCGCGTAGCTTTCCGCTATATCCTCCATGAAGCGTAAGGCTTCCTTTGCGGGCACCAGCATTTGAAAGGAGCTGATGTCGCAATGCAGGGGCACAAAGGGCACGGAACGCGTGTCACTCTGCGCCAGAGCAAAGGGACTTTGCATAAAAGTGCGCGCCTCGTCCCACAATCGCGCCATGCGTGAGGGTGCAGGATGCTGACGCAATGCCCATGTGAGAATCTTCTCTGCGTCGCTTTTGGTACTGGGCTTGGTGTTGGAGCTTGTGTCTGCTTTTTGTCGTTCACCACCAAAAATAAGCGTGTCTATGTAGGCTTGCACAAATTCGTTTTCGTTGCTCGTTGCAGGCGCAAGAGAGCACCAGCCGTCACTCGCGGTGGCAAAAAACCTAGATTCTCCGAAAAACTTGTTGAAAAAGTCGCGATTATTTCCTTTGCCCTGACAGCATGCTTCCCAGTGTTCTTGGACTTTTTTGAGTGTTTCGCTCCACGTCGTTTCCTTGCCTTTTTCCTTTGGCGTTGAAAGCAAAAGGTCGCACAGCGTCCCGTTTTGCACGGCGTGCATGTTGAAAAAGCCTTGGACGAGGGCGAGGCGCGAGCCCCAGACACGTTCGTGCTGTGCAACGCTTTCTTGTTCCCACTCCACATATTCAAAGAAGTTATCCACATGAGAAATCTGTTCTATGCCAAAGAGGCTTTTAAGCTGCGCGGCCTTACCATGTGCAGCACCTTGCAGCACCTTGAACCCCTTTTCTGCCAATGCCCTGCATGTATCGCACGCCGTATCGCCGCTGCTTCCCGTGCGAGAAATGCCTGCATCAATGGGGCGCAGACCGCAACGGGGGCACACTTGCTTTGGTTTTTTTGTATTGCCTGCCTTGTCCCATGCGTGCATCCATTGAGGGGAGGACGGCCCCTGTGCCATTATTTGGAGGTCATTGTCATGCCAAAAATCCAGCAATCCCGTGAGGCGCAGGCCTGTGGCGTGACTGTGTGTATGCCACGCAAGGTCGCCGCCCATGGGCTTTCTATTGACGATTTCGTCCATTCTTTGGGCAAAAGCTTCTTTGTGTGCTTCCAGAATGGCAGGCGGCACAAGAAAGCAAATGCCCGTGTGGTCGCGATAAATTTCATTACCCCACGCCAGCTCTTCCTCCAAGTATTCCTTGACGCTGTTCGTCATTTCTTGCAAGGCTAGCTCACGTCCTACGACTTCAAATGAGCGTAAACTCTTACCCACCCATTCTTGAGCGTCCCAGCGCACCGCCAGCATGGACAGTTCTTGTTGTGCGTGCACGAGGTTTTTGCTCTCTGAAAGCAAATGTTCCCAAGAATCTTTATGCAAACAATCCGCCAAGAGCGCTTTAAAGATAGACGCCACGGAATAGGAATGCTGCCAGAGGGTGACGTCATTGTTGGGTAAGCGTGTTTCTGCCATGTGGCGGGAACCGTATTTGCGCAATATGTCCATAAGCTCGCGGCGTTTTTCCTTGAGCGTGGCTATGTCCCATGTGGCGGCACTTTCCGGTTCAAACCATGCGTTGAGTGCCTGTGCCAGCGCGTGTGCGTCTTGTTCCACGTCTGCTCGTTCGCACGAATACTGCGCACCGCCTTGAGGGTGTGCGAGGTGGATGTGTGACGTCTGCGTATTCTCCTTGTTTCCGGCGTTGCCCTTGGCAAAGAGGGAGTCTGCCGTGTCGGCATACATGATGAGTAAGAGAAATTTAGGCAGTAAATCTGTCCCTACATTATCAAAGTAGTCTTTAAGGAAAGTATCTTTTTTTGCGCCTGTATAGTGGTGTGTTAAAAGGAGTTCGCCTAAACACTTTGGGCGGCTTTGTACGATAGCAGGCAACCATTCTGTCGGCAAAGGCCAGTGTAAAAGTTCATGAATGGAGTTGTCCGCATCGTTCCAAAAGTCAACAGTATGTTTGACTTGCAGGTCTCCGCCTGCTTGCGTGGCACCATCCACAAAGCGCCAGTGCAGCTTGCCCACATCGTGCAACAAGGCCATGATTTCTGCTTGTAAAAGCGTGCGTGTGATCCGGTCACGATTCTGTTCAGCCATGACTTATGCCTCCGCTTTTAAAAGTGTGAGCAAATGTTCTTGCACATGGTCGAGGGATTTTATGCCCTTTTCCCCAAAGAGCCACACAGGCACGGCGACGCTTGCAGCCGTGTTCGCATCGCCTTCGCTAGCGTCTGCTTTTTTGCGTTCCTTGGCATGACGCTCTTGCACGGCGGCATAGGCGGCGTCTCTGTCTTGAATTTGCTTATTACTCCAGCCGGGGAGTAAATTCTTAAGCAATTTACCCACAAAAACTTTTTCATCATAAGGGATGAGCTTACCTTCCGCGTCTTCCACCTTTGCCCACATGGCATCCGTGTCCGCTGCACCGCTTGTCCCTGCTCCCGTACTCACAGGCGTGTCAATGCCTGTCATGGCGGCATTGATGGCTACCATGTCCACATTCCCCCAATCTGCTGTTTTCTTTGCAGAGAGTCCTCCGCTTTGCAAGAGGAAGGCTAGAGCATCCAAAAGCGGCGGCAAATGCTTGACTACAAAGTCGCGGCTGTCCTTTTCTGCCGGCGGCGCTGTAAGAAGCAGGTAGAAGTCGCCCGTGGCGCCGCGTTGGACGACTTCATATTTCACGGGGACAGTGCCTGCGCCTGTACTGCGGTTTTGCGGATTGATAATATCAAGCCCTACACTGCCTTCCCAAAAGAGCGGATAGGTATGCACGCAGCCTTGAAAGGATGTGCTGTCTGCGTCATTGGCAAGGCCGAAAAGGCGCTGTCCTCTCTCATCAAGCTCGGCATTTTGTATGGTCATGCGATACGCCCACGACAAAAGCCCCTTGATACCCGCCGCGGCAAGGTAGGGCACATGGAATGCCCACTGCCGCTTGAGGGCGTTTTCTGTGGGATAGAAGTGCCTGTCGTCCCTACTATAGAAAGGGCTTTGCAGTTTGAGCTGAATTTTTATGAGGCACGAGCCTTTTGGCAAGTGCGTCATGTCTTGAAGTTGCGGGGTGAAAATGCGTTCCTTCCATGACAGTGAGTGGTTCCGCGGTATGCCATTTACTTCGCTTGAAAGAGCCTCGGCTAGCTTCTGTTTCATGCCATCGTAGCCCTTTAACGTATTCAAAATGTGAATTTTCGTGCTCCACGTGTCGATTTTTTCGTCTTCTTGTAGGAAGTCCGGGGGACGCGGTGTAGATCTCTGCCGCAGGGTTTCTCGTTCCCATTCCTCAAAGGACGACAAAAATTCAAAGCTTGTCTGCGTGTATGACTGACTCATGAGCGTGCCTCCTTCCAAGGATTTTTGAGCATGTCTGTGATGTAGGTGTCCATGCTTTGCGGCGACTTGCAGGTGTCGCGGCCTGCGCTGTCAAATTCTTTCCATTGCAGGTTGTTGCAATATTGTTCGAGAACTTCCTTTGTGGCGTTGAGTATTTCATCTCTGCTGTTAACATTCGGATTACGCGGAAAGTAGCCCCAGCCGTAGAGTTTGCCGGCGGTGGTGATTGTAAAGTTGTACTTGGTACCCATGCTTGGCAAACCTTTATCTTCGTCTTTTCCTTTTTGGGGCATAAAACCACAAAACCAGTGGCGTACATCCCTATCGCTCACCTCGCGTACGGCATTGCGAATGTCATGTCGGATCATGAAAGGGCGCTTATCTGGTTTTTTAGAGTCTGTGTGTTGCGTCTTGCTTTCCCCCTTAAAAAAGAAGAAATCCCCAAGACGTGCGCCCGCGGAAGGCGCTTTTTGCCCTATACTTACGGGCGAGGCCAACGCCATGTCTCGTAATGTGTGAAGCTGCTCCTTGTCTTCAAAGTTTACAAAACCACAGCCGTATTGGTCGTAAGCGCCAAGAGCACCATATTCAAACATGATAAGGGCAGCGCGCATGAGCGTGGGCGAAAGTTGCCACTGATTTCCGTCTAAAGCTGGATCAATGACAGGTCTTTGCATGGCAAAGTGAAGTTTGACACTCGTATTATGGGCGTTTTTGCGTAAATAGCGTGGAGTTTCTTCTTTACCGTCTTTGATATACTTACGTTCTGATAAATAGATGAGCTCGGTGAGATTCTTTGTTGGGTTTCTTTTCAGTGTTGCATCATGGATTTTTAACGCAAAACTTCGCCCAAGCCCCGTGCAGCCAAAAATATGGCAAAGGTCGCAGGTGGGCTTGTCGCCACCGTGCGTGCAAATGCCGCTGTCGTCACCATGCACCGACTGCCCCTGTGCGCGTAAGAGGGCTTCTGTCCAAAAACGCAGGCCGCCCAAGAAGGACGTGGCTTTGAGATAGCTCATGGATTGGTTGGCATCACCTGTCCAGATGCTGGATCCCGGCAAGGGATGCAGGTGAATATCAAAAGACGTACACATATGCCCTCCGCAATTTGAAAAATAAAAGTTCGTCGTCAAAAAAACGTGTTCTTTTTCAAGGCTGACTAAGGCTGAATACTGAGAAATAAAGGAGGCGCGTTGTGAAATGCGCCACAAAGACGCACAAATATTACGGCACACGAAGCGTTTTTGCAAGTCATATTGTATAATTTTTCTTGAAAATGCTACTTTTCCTCTATCAGTCTTGTTTTATAGGATGTTATGTTGGGATATTGCCATATGAACAGGGACACAGCCTCGCACAAGGCACTAGATGAGCATGAGGATAACTACAAGCATGTCATCTCCTTTATCGTAAAACGTTCATGTATACACTGAATTTTGTTATTATGCGCAGCAACAAGAGCCAAAGAACATGAGATTTAACCCAAGGCGTAATACTGTGGAAAGGGTACACAGCTTCGCGAGCGCTTGGATGAGCTGCATAAAGAGGCCGATGGAGAATAGAAGAATAGAAAAAAGTATCATACAGTCTCCTTTATATTATGGATGTGTCGTGCAAGAAGGCAATCAATCAAAAACACAATATGTGAGCGCGGCCCTTACAATAAAGAGTATGAATTTTTCCGCTGTACACTTGGCTATGACGTGAGCAGCTGCCCCCACAAGAAGTAAGAGAACGAACAAAATGATGATACCTCTCATAAAGCGCCTCCTTTGTCTGGAGCGTGTTTCCGTCCTGTCTACTCTATATTACGGAAGGTAATGGGGGCTTTTCAAAAAATGAAGAAAACTTATGATGCTTTTTACTTTGCGCTCACACTGTTTGCGTTCACCGCGTATGCACATAATCATGCGGATGCGGGACGCTTGTCACAGCACCCATTGCTCTTTCACGACGTTTCACGGGCTTGGGATGCGCTCTGTGCGGACGGGCTGTATGTTCGCGTACACCGAAAGAGCGAGGTAGGCCAAGCTCTTCCTGTGCCCAGCGGTTTAAGTTGATATAACCGTCGGCCTCACGCTTCAATTCTGACGCAAGGTTATGCGTAAAAGCCGCCACTTCTATGCGGATATTTCTGTTGCGCAATTCATGGACAATGGCGCAAAAATCCCCGTCGCCGGAGCACAGCACAACAATTTCAGGAAGAACAGTGCGGCTGTAGTCCAACATATCCATGGCCATCTCCACGTCCACATTGCTTTTATAGGTATGACCTGCCACCTTGCCAAGCTTGCTTATGACGCACCAGCCCGTGTGATTCAAGTGTCGCACAAGGCCGCTACGCGCGGCAGGATTGCGCGGATCCATAGGCGCATAGGCAAAAGCGTCCAAAATACAGCGGCCTTGGCCAATATAATCCAAAAGAGCGCCGTATGCGTTGTACATGGGGACGCCAATGCCCTTGGCACCCGCATCAATATTGGCAAAATCCATAAATACGCTGATTCTTTCCATGGTATGCTCCTTTACGCGGCAAAGGTGTTTTCTTTTTCGGCTGCGTCGTCCACATAACGACCGCACGTATAACAATGGGCGGGCAGGGCTTCAAGGCTGCGCGTGTCCACATACATCTCACCACCTGCGCTTGTATGCGCCTCGTAGACCACGATGGGCGCGTGCTCTGCCCCTTGTCTGTACTGCGTCAGCAAGCAATGCACCGCTTGTGAGGCAATAACAGCATTCAAGGGCATGACGGCCGGCTCCTTTGCGTCTGCCTCGTTGACATTGACGCCCTGCACATAGCCCTTGCGCACAAGCTCTTCACGCACATGCTTGTCGGGATGCGCTTCTGCCGCCAAATTGGCTGAATGTATCCTGCCAAGGCAGTGCAAGCAATGCCCTTCGCCATAACGCACCAATATAACTTCGCCGCTTTGGTCTTCCACATGGTGGCGCCCGTCCTTTTCGCCCACTGTTATATTCACGCCCGCAGAAATAAAGGGCACGCCATAGGCAAAAGCTATCTTTTGTACACTGTGACGGCTGCTGTGGCTGTCGGTGGACACAAGAATCCATTGCGCCGCCGCCATGAGCGCTTCGGCTTCGGGGTGCTCCACCGTCTGCTGGACGCATACGACGTCCACATGAGGAGTAATGCGCTTGAGGTGCTCTTCCACCACGTCCACCTTGGGACGTTGCGCCATGGCGTCGGCATAATAGCCGCCGGCAAAACGATTGAGATTGGACAGCTCCAGCACGTCGTCATCAATAAGGCCGATGCGCATAAAGCCTGAGCGCACCAACTGTTCCGCCAACACAGAACCAAGCCCGCCCACCCCTGCCAGTACGATAAGCTCGTCCTTTGCCATGCGTCGTAGAGTCTCCACACCCAAGGCCAACGCACTGCGTGCTTGCATAGTGTGCGTGTCGTTCGCGTGTGTTTTAAAGGAATGCTTATGCGTGGGCACTTCCGCGGCAGTCTGCGTGCGGATGGGGAGTGCTGTCTGACAAGAACGCCCACATAAATCAAGACGCCATACTCGGGCAGATTGTTCTTCCTGCGCAATAACTATGCTGGCATAGGCCATATCCTGCGGCATGTTTTTGAAGAAAAAGCGACAGAAACCTTGTTCATCCGCCGTATCCACACCGGAAAAATGGGCAGTTCTGGCGAAGGGATGCGTGTGTATGTCGATGAGCGCGGTATAGCCTTGCGATTGCATATGCGCCATGGCGTCGCGTATAAAGCCGCGAGTGGGACGCACATGATGCAGGGCGGCGGAATGGATATCCTCGGGAGCCGGAAACAAGGCCTCTTGTACCACGATTATCTCTTGACCTCCGGGCGAAAGACGACGATAACCCATGGCAAGGGCAAAATGCTCTGTCGTACTGTCGCTGAGAAGTTCATGGCGCAAGGTGGCAAGCATGCCGTGAGGAAAGCGCAGTTCCGGCGTATGGCCTGTACATTGTGCGGTGCTAGGGCTTTCGTTGTGCCACGGACTGTGAGCAAGAAAGCTGTCTACGCTGGGCGACCATGCAGTGACTGCGTCGGTGATAGGATATTGTGTTTTCATAAATAATCTCCTTTATGTTTTTGTGTACTGCTTGATATTACGGCGACAGAAGAGCATTTTTCAAAAAAATGGGAGCGTTTTGTGCACCATATTATTCATCTGAACCGAGCACTTCCTTGATGAGGGTGATATAGTCGAATAAATTGTCGCCTCTTCGCCAACCGCCACGAGCGCGAGGCGGAGCGGGACGCCATGCCCCCTTGTTTACTGTGCAGCAATACCAATCCCACCCTTCTTGCAGAGGGGCGTCGGCGGCACCATCATGGGCAAAGTCGAACTTGTGTCCATGGGGTGAGCGTAATTTGTGTGGTAAATAAAAGCCAATGGGTGGCACAGCGGGATAGTCCGTGGGAAATAAAATCATGAGCGCTGTCGAAGAACGTGACCAGTTGTGCGGTAAAGGAAAGTTGGGAATGACGACCCAGTCCGCATTTTCGTCGTCAAATTCGATGGGCTGGCGCAAAACTTCTCCCACGACCTCAATGACTTGCTCAGTGATAATTTACTTGGACGCGCGTGAACGTTTACCGCTAAAGATGGAACCGTGCTTGTGCGGAAATAGAGTACCCGCAGAATGACGATCGCCAAAGAGTGCGCCGATGTCAAAAAATGCGTGTCCCTTTGTCCTGTCGGGCATGGTCGTAATCTGCACGGGATTGCCATACTTATCCATAAGCTCACGGGGCTTGTACTGCTTGTATGGTTCAATGCTTTGGACATTCCCGTCACCTACCTTCACGGCGCGGCGCCCGGGAGGCACTTTTGTCATTTCGATAATCTCGCCGCCGGAGATTTGTCTCTTGTAAGGACGGGGCGTGCCGTTGATAACGATGTATTCTTGGTTTTTCTGAGCCGGGGGCATGGCGCGAGTGTCAACGTAGGGAGCGCTGTGCCTCCTGCTCATGAACTCATCCTGCGCGTCATAAGTATGCGTGTTGTGAGGGTGATAGTGGATTGGTGTAGGGTTTCTTTGGACAGAAAAATATGTCATTATTCTGAAAGA
>CAYJHT010000055.1:0-9301 GCA_964369615.1 uncultured Desulfovibrionaceae bacterium | reverse complement strand
CGCCAACTACCTAGTTAAACAGATGGTTTTTTTGACGGGGGACCTGCCCGAAGGGTGCCGGAGGCATAGCCCTTAGGTGAGGAACGAGCCTTAGAGATACAGAGCTGTGGGGGGAAACTTTTTTTGGGAAAAAAAAGCTTTCCCCCCACATGTCTTTCAAATATAAAATTCCCCCCATATGCCCATCAAACTTATAGCGCAATGCTTTGCATACCATTACAAAAAAGAGTCACCCGCGCATTGTGCGGACGACAAAAAGCGGCGAGGGTACAGCCGTCTTTTTGTGCCTGCTCGTAGGCCGTGCTTGTGAGTGCTGCACGGCTGACAATGTTGCGTATGCCTGCTTTGTATATTTTTGCATAGAGAGAAGCGGTTATACGTGCAGTAATAAAAAGAAAACATTTGCTGACAAAGAGGGTTTGAGGGAGCTTGCGCATAAGGCAATGCCCTTTGAGCCTGTCGATACAATTATGGCGCCCGATGTCCTCAACCGTGATGGTACTTCTGCTTATGGGATAATAGAGCGCGGCTCTGTGAAAACAACCTGTTCCGTCCCATTTACCGGCGCTTTTAAGTGTCGTGTCCATGGTATCGACGAGACCCTGTAAAGTCATGAGCGCTTCTGAGGGCGGGGGAGTGGGGAGTGGGTCTTGAGAGAGCGCATCTGCTGTGAGGGTCAGGTGGAGCGTGTCGCTTGTTTGAAAACTGTAGCTGAGCGTTTCTTCGTTGATCGGTGGTAAAATGTCTAGAACTGTGTAGCCAAGTATCAGTTCTTTGATTCTTTCGGGAAAGGCATACAGCGTGCATTGTCCTGTAAAAAGTCTTCCGCCTACAGTACATTCATATGTGAAGGGCACAGGCACTTCGAGGCTGACAACCTCGTTAATGCTGTGCGTTTCGCCTGCTTTATGACGTAAGGCGGTACAGGTGATAAATTCTTGGGCGTTTATTGCAGCCATAAGGAAAGCGCTCCTTTTTCTGCACCTTGTTGTATGGCAAGAATATCGAGGGTGAGTGTGGCGAAATCGTCAAGCAGGGCGTGCGGCGCAAAGACTTCGTGTTCGCGCACATCAATAATCTTGATGTAGAGCTGACATTTTTTGCAGAGACTGACATGGCAGTTCGCGTCTGTATCGGATGCAAAATATGTGAGATTGTCTTGTTTTTCTTCGAGACAATAGGGACACTGGATGCGTGCTGTTCTGTAAGTGGCAAGACAAGTGGCGCAGGCGTTCATGCGCTTGCCTTCTTTTTCTGTCAAATAGGAGAGCAGGGCAGGGGAGCCACAGTAGGGACAGTGTCCGTGAGGCCAGATTTTTTCGTCATACACAATATCCTTGGCAAGGTGTTTTTGTGTATGGATGAAGAAGGGCAAGAAGGCAAAATGCGCTAAAAAGTAGCACATAAAGGAAAATTCTGAGTCATGCTCTGCCTGCTCTTGATAGAATGCTTCGTCATCATAGAGGTAGGCGGTGAGCATGCGGGCGGCAAAGTCTTTGTGGTCGCGCAATGCGTCGTGCACTTTATGAAGGTTTTGTACAAAATCTGAGTTTTGCAGATGTTCGGGAAATGGCATTTTTACAAGCAGGCGTACATGTTTTTCTGCTTTCTCAAGCTTTGTATACGGATAGAGCTGGTGTTTTTGCAGCAGGCTTTTTCCGCTTGCGTGTGCTGTGGCGTCGTATGTGCGCGCCATGTGTTTTTTGATGGGGGCGTGCTCGCCCATAAGCGCCTTTTCTAAAAAGAAAAGTGTTTCCTGAGGCAAATATTCTTTTGAATAAATGCGCTTGAAATATCGTGTAAAGTCAATTGTGTTACTCATTAAAACTCGCAATGCTTTGAAAACTCTGAATGCTTTATCGTACGCAACTTTACTTTTAAAAAAAAGAAAAAAATGCTATTTTACGAATTTTTTTTGTGACACAAGATACAGTTTGGATCTTGCTGTATCTGTAAAGCTTCACACTCTAGGCTGTGTCCGTCGTAATGAAATATTTTATTGTGCGCTTGCGCTGTTTTGCCAAGTAGACTTTGTATACAAAGCTGGGCTTGAAGGACGCCTATAATACCTGCTGTCGTGCCAAGGATTGCTGCTTTTTCTTGTTCTGCAACAGGCGTGTTTATACAGCGCAAACACGCGCCCTCTGCCTCACGCACACGATGTATAAGCAAGCAAAAGCCGTACATGTCATCAACACCGCCTTCCACAAGAGGGATATTGTGCGCAACCGCGTAATCATTCACAAGAAAACGCGTTGTCATATTGTCCACACAATCTACAAGGATATCTGCGCCGACTGTAAGTTGTGCGAGATTATCGGCATTGACTGCGATTGCGTGCGCAATGACATGGATATCGTCGTACTGTTGTGCAAAGTGCCTTGCACAGCACCGTGCTTTGTTTGTGCCAATGTCTGCGACACTATAGAGAAATTGACGGTTTAAGTTCGTGAGAGAGACTGCGTCATTGTCAATGACAGTGAGCGTGCCTACGCCTGCACATGCAAGATATGTGAGTACAGGACAGCCAAGTCCGCCTGCACCGATGACCGCAACATGGGCAGTGCGTAAGGCTTCTTGCCCCGACTGCGCCGCGTTGTCAGAAGAGCGCATAAAGGGCAAGGATGCTTGTCGTGCGAAGCGCAAAGACATTTTTTAACCGCCGCCCACAGGGGGGAAGAGGGCAAGTACATCGCCGTCCTTGATGGGCGCCGTATGCGGCGCATGAAAACCATTGACGAGGCAGATCGCAAGGTCTTTTGCGTCAATTTTTAGGTAGTGCAAAACACTGTCAACGCTTTTATGGGCATCGGCATCAAGCAGGACGATTTTTTCTCGACCTTCACGAAAGGTGGCAAAGAGGCGGACTTCTATCATAATATTTCCATAGTGTGTGGGGAAAAGGCTGCTTTTCCCCACACGTAACTGCATGTCAGTGCTTATGCCAAGTCAAGACGCTTGAGAGTTTCTTCAGTGGGGAAGGCATCTACCCACCCACGCGCCTCATAGTATTGTGGCAATGTGACACTGAGTTTGCTTACCATCCCCTTTGAAGGGCCATTGGGGATGGGTTCTTCCAGAAGACGTTTGGGGAGGCAATCGTCTTCTGGTTTCATGCCGGCGGCTTTATTGAAGAGGCGCTCTATATTATAGATGCGTTCACCGGCTTCGAGGAGAGATTCCACGGTATGCTCTGTGCCGGAAGCGGCATTGAGCATATTGACATATTGAGGTGCGCCAAGCGCAAAGGAGGAGAAAAGGCACAGACCCATGCTGTCAATAACTGCGGTAAGGTCTTGGAATATTTTGCACCAGAATGCTTTGCCTTCTGCGCTTGTGCGGTCAAGTTGTTCTGGTAGGCCGATAACTTCGGGGGCGATGGTGTAGCCGCGTACATGGCATCCGCCGCGATTGCTTGTGGCATAGGTAAGGCCGATACCTTCAATACCGCGGGCGTCATAGGCAGGCAATTCTTGCTTTTTGACACTCATGGAGAAATCAGGGCGTCCGTAATGTTCGCACAAACGATAGCTCCCGTCCGCCATAAGCTTTGCAAGGGGGAGCTTGCCTTCACCCATGCGTTTTGTCCATTCGATAATGACCTTGCTGTCTCCCCAGACAAGAGGAACACCGTCGCATTCTTCATCGGAAATAAGGCCTTGCTGGTACAGTTCCATAGCCGCCGCAATGGTACACGGCGTTGAGATTGCATCAAGGCCATATTCATTGCACCAGAAATTGGCTTCATTTATAGCCGCAAGGTCATTTATGCCGCAATTTGCGCCGTATGCCCAGATGGGCTCGTATTCAGGGCCGCCAACAATTTTATCACCCATCTTAATGACGCGACCGCAACCAATCGGGCAGCGGTGGCAGAAGCTTTGTCTGACAATGTGATTTTCTTTTAAGTTTTCACCGGAAATATCTTCGCCTTGCTCAAAATACGATTCTTGCCAATTGCGCGTAGGGAATGTACCTATATTGTTGATGATATTGACAAGTACAGCGGTGCCGAATGTGGGGAGACCTTGGCCTGTCACGCCATTTGCCTTAATGATAGCATTGCTTTCACTGGAGGCGGCCTTGAGTGCGGCAGCGTCTGCCACGGCGACAGAGCGTTTCGTTGCGGCGACGCTTATGGCTTTAAGGTTCTTACTGCCCATGACAGCGCCCACACCACTACGCCCCGCAGCCCTGTCTTTATCATTCATAATGCACGCAAGAAGGGATTTATTTTCCCCTGCAGGGCCAATGCAAAGGACAGAGCATTTGCCGTGCTTTTCTTTCAAAAGGTCATCAAGTTTTTCAGATTGCATGCCCATATATTCGTCAGCAGGCAACAGCTCTGCCACATCATCGCGGATATGTAAGTAAACAGGCTTTTCGGAAGCGCCTTCAACGACGACACCGTCCCAGCCTGCATACTTGAGCATAGCGCCCCAAATGCCGCCGGAATTGGAGGAAGCAATCATGCCTGTGAGGGGGGATTTTGTGACAACCATGTAGCGACCGGCAGTAGGGGAGGCAGTACCCGTCATGGGGCCTGTGAGATAGAGGAGTTTGTTTTCTTTGGAAAGAGGGTCGACAGTTGCAATGCCGTCATCATACAGCATTTTTGTACCAAGACCGCGTCCACCGACGAATTTCTTGGCCATATCTATATCAAGGGATTCAGAAGAGACGGTGCCTTCAGTTAAGTTGACACGCAATAATTTTCCTGTATAGGATGTATTCATTAAGGAACCTCCAGTACGCAAGCGGCAAGCACGTACAGTGCCAGACGGCGCACGACTTGTAAAAGGGAATAGACGGTACAATGCCAAAACACACACCGAAATCCTTTCCAAGTGGGGGGGGAGGCAGCAAGGTTTGCTGATAGGCAGCAATGGTTGATACCCATGGTCTTGATTCCATACCAATCAAGCTCGGATTCCTTAAGCCACAATGTAAAACGGCTTTACATGAAAGTCAATGCTTTTTTGCAAAGGAAATATGAAAAAAAAAGATTTAGCCTATTCTTTTGAGCAATTAGTGGGTTTTTTGCTGAAAATGGCAGAGGTTGAGCGTGTGGGCAATGACATGTTTCATTACAAAAACGCGCAGATTATATTGACCCCCAAGGGTATAGACCCTTTATTTCATATGTCTCGTTGCTATATGGAATTGCGCGGAAATACTGCCGACTGTGACGCCTTTTATAAGCAATTTTTATTACAATATATGACTATGGGGGGCTAAAGTTTTTTTAAAAGGACAAAGCTATATATAACATATTCATTTAATTGAAAATATTTTATTTCATCTAGTGCTTGATTTTTCATAACAAATGAGGTTATGAATGTGGCGTATTGCTGGTAGTGTGCGCGTGTGTGCTGACTGACTCCTTTCTAAGCGCACAGTATATTATGCTTTTACGCAATAGATTCCCTGTTTTCAGATTCCTGTGTTGTGTATGTGTTTTCTTGTTCCTTCCATGAACGGCGCTTTTTTTCCGTAGAGGTGTTTCATGAAGATTAAGGCTGCAGGTTTTAAATCATCTGAATTGGATCTTCTTCAAAAAGAAGAAATACTTGAGCAAAGTGGTCTTGGGTGCTGGCGTATTGTCACCCGTTTTGTAGCTGGCGTTGTGACGGGCAAGATGATGGAAGAACATGAGATGTTTTTAGATGACACCATGCTCTCCTTGCTTGGACAGGAAGAACACACAACTCCAAGTGAGTGCTATGAATATTGGTTTGACCGGCTCACACGTTTTTTCTCACATCTTACAGATCAGTTTCAACCTGTTCGCTATCGTTGGGCGCACCCGCTCTATGGCGAAGTGACAATTTTATGCCAAGCACGGCGCTCAACGCCCTTTGGCACAGGCGTGCGCGGCTCTGTTATTGAAGGAACAGCGCGCCTGTCCTACCAAGATGCAGATACGGCAACCCTTCTTCTGTCCCCCATTGCCCATAAAATATTCCAAACATTTCCCCTCGGTATGGATTTGTGGGACAGAAATATGCGCCTCGTAGACAGCAATGTCGCAGCCTATCGCAGGTTCTTCCTCAAGAACAAGGAAGAATACCTTGAACGCTTCTTTGATAATATTGAAGAATTTCAACCAACCGGTGAACATTCCGTCAAAAAATTCTTTGATGGCGTGCGTATGGCATTTGACGAAGGGCAATACACCTTCCAATGGACGCACAGAGGCTTGCATGATGAATTTGTCACTGCAACCATTACAGCCGTCAAGCTGTATAATGATTATGTACTCTGTGTGTGGCACGACTTGTCGCAAGACCATATGGTGCAAAAAAAGTGGCATGAATATGTGGATAAGGAGAGCATTCTCTTTAATACCGTGCCCCTTGGCGTCATCCAGTGGGACGAAGAACGCGCAGTAGATTGCAATACGGAAATGCGCAGTCTGCTTGGTATCAATGATAAACGCCAATTCTTACACAGTCCCTATGAATTTTTCCCCTATCATCAAAAATGTGGACGTAGATCCTCCGAACTTCTGAAGCAGTATCATGAAAAAGCCCTCGCAGAAGGCTATTGCAAGTTTGAAATGCAGTTTTCACGGAAAAATGAAGAAATTTTTCTCGCAGAAGTGATTATTTTTAACGCAGATGTAGGCAAGAAAAAAGTCAATTACTACTTTGTGAAAGACTTACAAAACGAAGTCAACTTGCGCAAAGAGCTAGACAGCTATGCCAAATGCCTCCAACTCGCACTCGACCAGTGCCCCCTCGGGGTCGGTCTGTGGGATACGCCAGATGAGGCGCTCTACTTTAACCACCACATGCTTACTATGCTGGGCATCATGTCAAAACAAGAATTTCACGATGCCGGAGATTTATTTGTCTTTTGCCCTGAGGTGCAGCCCTGTGGCACGGCTTCCTATGAAAAAGCTTTTGCATGCGCAGATAAGGCATTAGCAGACGGATACTACACCTTTGAATGGATGCACATGAGTGTAGAAGGCAATCTCGTGCCCACCTTGGTGACTTTAATCCGTACAAAATTTGAAGGAAAAGATGTTTTATTGTCGTATGTAAAAGACTTACGTGTGGATGCATAATGAGGCAGGCACTATTCAAACTGGCCGGTGAAATACATTGGAGCGGTGAGTTATATGGAAAATAAAAGAGTTGCTCTTCAAGTCATAAATGAGTCGCCAAACATTGTATATGTGGCTGATATTGAGACATATGAGTTACACTATATGAATGCTGCTGCCTTGGAAATGTTTGCGCTTTCCTCTCTTGATGAACTTTATGGCAGAAAATGCTATGAAGTTATCGAAGGAAGAGACTCGCCTTGTGCCTATTGCAGTAATCATGTACTGAACTTTGATGTGGTGCATGAACACGAGATATATAATAGACTTCTAGATAAACACTTCTTATATCTTGATAAGGCGCTGTATTTAAACAGGAAAATGCGTATCACTATCGCAACGGACATTACTGACACCGTGGTGCGCCGCCAAGAAACAGAATCCTTGCTACGATGCGTGCAAACGCTGTACGCACAAGAAAGACCGGAAGAATCTATTGTAAAACTCCTACAAATTATGACTGAGTTTTACGGAGCCACGCGCGGTTTTATTTTTTCTATCTCTGAATGCCGCACCATTTTGTCATGTGTCTATGAGTGGTGCGCTGTCGGTATTGAAGCGCATGGGGAAGTTTTTCAACACATTCCCGTACATAGCATTCAAGTGCTTCTCAAAAGCGTTGATAAATACGGCAAAATCTATGCACCAAGTTGCAGTCGGAAGTTTTTTAACGCCGATTTACGCACCATGCATGAAATCTATAATGTAGAATCAGTCATGCTTGCTGCCCTACGCAATAAAGACGGAACCTTTCTCGGCTTTATTGGACTCGATAATCCTTCATTTGAAAAAAGTGCGTCGGGTCTTATCCACTCAGTGTCTAACTTTGTCTCAGACTTCTTAGAAAAAACTGTCCTCATTGATAAACTCAATCAGCTCAGCTATGAAGACGGACTGACAAAGCTGCGCAACAGAAACAGCTATGCTGCACTTTTAGAACGCTTTGAACTTGAAACGCCGCAAAGTCTTGGGATTATGTACCTTGATATTAACGGCCTCAAGGAAGTCAACGACAAACAAGGGCACGCAGAAGGGGATAAGCTGATTTTATCTATGGCGCGAGTGCTGCTTGCCGTTTTTGGAAAGGATGCCTATAGACTCGGCGGTGATGAGTTTATTGTCATGCAAGAAAATGTTTCACAAGAAGAATTTCAGAACAGAGCAAAGGAATTGCACGCGCGTGTCGATGAAGTCACCGAGCTGAGCGTCTCTACAGGCGTTATTTGGAATGAAAATTGTCAAAATGTGGCGCAACAAATTGAACAAGCCGACAATTTGATGTATAATACAAAGTTACAGTATTATAAAAATAACAGCCAAAATGCGAAATACAGAACCATTTTGCTCAATTCATTGCGCGCTGATATAGAATCCGAAAAGTTTTTTGTCGTCCTGCAACCACAATTCTACTTGCACGATAGAAGCCTTGGCGGTGCAGAGGCGCTCATTCGTAAACGCGGCCTTGCTGACACTATGGAGTCACCAACAGAATTTATTCCCCTTTATGAAAAACTTGAAATTATACATTATCTAGATACCTTTGTCTTTGAAAGTATATGTAAAGCTTTGCATAGGTGGAGAGATAATGGCTACGACCCTGATTTGAGTATTTCTGTCAATATTTCTCGTTGTACTCTGCAGCAAGAAGGTATTGTCCAAAGCTTTCGTGAAATATGTGCGAAATATGACATACATCCTCGTCGCATAATCATCGAAATTACAGAAACGATCGAGGGTGATAATATGCAGCATATGAATGAAATAATAGAAAAATTCGCAAATGAAGACTTCTTGATTTCACTTGATGATTTTGGCTCCGGTTATTCCAGCCTTTTAACCCTTGCCGATTCACGCTTTGATGAAGTAAAAATTGACCGTGGTTTTATCATGAACGTAGATCGTTCTGACCGCGCCTTTATTGTCGCAAAAAACATGGTTCGCATGTGTCACGACCTTGGAATCCTTGAAACCGTGGCTGAAGGTATTGAGTCTGAAGATCTCTACGAGCGCCTCAAAGAAATGCGCTGCACAAAGGGGCAAGGCTACCTGTTTGACAAGCCTCTCACTATTGAAGACTTTGAGCGGAAATATATTTTCCCCAACAGCGTGACGCAAGATGTCCCCCCCACTACGCCGCCCGATGCAGAGCATATTGCAAGTTAGTGTTTTATTTTGAAAGACTTGTGGGGG
>CAYJHT010000054.1:244-9507 GCA_964369615.1 uncultured Desulfovibrionaceae bacterium | reverse complement strand
AAAAAAAAGTTTCCCCCCAAGCGGTTTTCAAAATTAAAAAAATAAATAAAAGAATAAATAAAAAAATAATTTAATTTATGACATATTTTTCTTTTTGACAATTGGCGGAGTGCGGCATATTGTATGGCCTTACAATTATTTTAATGAGGTTTCCCATGTCAAATGTTCGTTCTATGTATACAGATTCTTGCAACTTTTTCGGGGAGAGTACGCCGGAGGAGCTTGTATCGCTTTATGGTTCTCCTTTGTATGTTTACAATGAAAATGTTTTGCGTGCGCGTTGTGGTGAGCTGCGTGCGCTTTCGAGCTTGGAGAGCTTTGGCGTGAATTATTCTGCCAAGGCCAATACGAATTTGACCCTTTTGTCTATCGTTCGTGAGGAGGGCTGTGTTGTTGATGCGATGAGCCCCGGTGAACTCTCGATGAATAAAGCTGCGGGGTTTACGGCTGAGCAGATTTTGTATGTTTGCAATAATGTTTCTGCGGATGAGTTGCAGAATGCCTTGGATAATGAATTGCTTATCAGTGTGGATTCTTTGTCTCAGTTGCGTCTTTTGGGAAGTTTGAGCAAGGCGCGCGGTCTTGGTGGGAGAGTTATGGTGCGCTTTAATCCGGGTATTGGCGCAGGTCACCACCAGAAGGTTATTACGGCGGGCAAGGAGACGAAATTTGGCGTGGATCCTGCGCGTATGGATGAGGTTTTCGCTTTGCTGAATGAGTATGATTTAAGGCTTGCGGGAGTGAACCAGCATATTGGTTCGCTTTTTATGGAAGCTGGCGGTTATTTGGAGGCGGCGGATTTTTTGTTAACTTTGGCGGAGCATTTGCCGAACAATGCGCTTGATACATTAGAGTGTATTGATTTTGGCGGCGGTTTTGGCATACCTTACAAGAAGTATGAGGGGCAGGCGCGTCTTGATATGGTTGAGCTTGGCGCAGCTTTGCACGCTCTTTTGTCTGAGTGGTCGCAAAGGACAGGTTACAAGGGTAAATTTCTTGTAGAGCCGGGTCGTTATGTTGTAGCGGAGTGTGGTGTTTTGCTTGGGACGGTTCACGTTGTGAAGAACAATGGAGAGAATATTTATGCGGGCACTGACATTGGTTTTAATGTTCTTGCGCGTCCTGTGATGTATGATTCACACCATGATATCGAGGTATATCGTAAGGGTGGCAGTCCTGACACGGAGCTTGTGGAGCAGAGTGTTGTGGGCAATATTTGCGAGAGCGGTGATATTTTGGCAAAGAACCGTCCTTTACCGCGTATTGAGGAAGGCGATATTGTGGGTTTATTGGATGCGGGGGCTTATGGTTATGTGATGGCATCTACATATAATCAGCGATTGCGTCCTGCGGAGGTTTTGATTGACAGCTCTGGCAAGCATCGTTGTATCCGTCGCCGTGAGACTTTGGAAGACTTGATGTCTTTGTACAATCCTCTCTAGGATTTTTTACGAGAAGTGTTTTTTTTTTAACAGTGTGCGTTCTTTTTATTGCGCACACTGTTTTTTTTGTGTGTTTCGTTCTTTATGTTGATAAAAAACACAGCAATGCAAGTATTTTATATGTTTTTCTATAGAGCAATAAAAAGCTTGCATTTTCTTTAATATGCGTGTAGCTTACGAAGGTGTTTTTTTATCATCGGAGATGAAGCCTTGAAAATTTTGTACAAAATATTACTGCCAGTAATACTTGCAGCATCCACAGGTCTTTTTGTAACTACGCTCTATACTTACGAAATGAGCATAGACACATTGAAGACCACTAGCTCTTCCTTGCAAAAAATGGCCACGGCCAATGCGCTGGTAGAACTTAAAGCCGGCCTTGATTTCAATATTCTCAATGCCATATCTCTTGCCCAGACCGGTATATTGCAGCCCTATCTTTCCGGCGACCCTGAAATGCAAATGGCCTATGCCAGCGATACTCGCAGTCGCATTATCAATATGCGCAACACCTATTATTATGTGATGCTTGGTGTTTTGAGTCCTTCTGGCCGTGTTCTTGACCACACAGAGGATCGTTTTATCGGGACAAGCTTTGCAGATGAGCCATTTTTTAAAGAAGCCATGCAAGGTAATGTCGCGATAGGTGCGCCCTATAAGTATGAAGGTATGGTGGTCTATGCCGTAGCTTCTCCTGTGTATCACCTTGACACCAATCAAATAATCGGCGTTGTCTTCAATGTCTCCAAGCTGACGGACACCATGAGCGAACGCATGCTCCTAGGTGACCGTGGTTATCTTTTTGTTTCCGATAGAAAAGGCACAGTCTTTATCCACCGCGACAGCTCCCAAGTGTTCACGAAGAACCTTTTCGATTACGATTGGGGTCGCGAGATTTTAGAGCGCGGTCAGGGCGAGATTACCTTTGAGATAGATGGGGAGCGCAAGATAGCGCAGTACGATGTGTTACCAGATGCTGATTGGGTTGCCGTTGCAGTGCATGACTTGGACGAGCTTGCCGCCCCCGGCGAGGCTATCCGGCGCAATGCGACGGTGATTGCAATGGTCATCTTGATGGTGCTTGCGGCTATCATCTATCTCTATGTGAAAAACATCGTTGACGCGCTCTTAAAGGCCGTTCAATACGCAGAACAAGTGGCAATGGGGGTCCTTGATAAAGATTTGGATTTTGGGCACGCAGAACAAAGCGGCTTCCAGCGCATGAGCGTTGGCATCAATCGCTTTTTTGATCGTTTGCGCGGCAAGGATTATAAGGCGGTCAGCGCCGAGAAGATATATAATTTGGATCAATTCAGCCGCAATGACGAATTAGGCGTCCTTTATCAGGCCTTGCAAGTGATGGTGCATTCCATGCGTGCGATGGTCAAAAAAGCAGACGATTCCAACCGGATGAAGAGCGAGTTTTTGGCAAATATGAGCCATGAAATTCGCACGCCCTTAAACGCGGTCATTGGCCTTGCGCACCTGTGCCTTGAGAGTACAGAAGGCGATGAGAAAAAGCGTGACTATGTCATGAAGATTGAAGTTGCAGGCAAGAGCCTTCTTGGCATCATTAACAATGTCCTTGACACATCAAAGATTGAAGCAGGTATGCTAGAGCTTGAAGAGGTGCAATTTAGCTTGCGCGATTTAGGCGAACAGATTTCCACAATTTACCAAGAAAGCGCTACAAGTAAGAATTTACAGTTGGTCTTTACCATTGAGGAAGATCTTATCCGCGGCGGTCATTACGATTCATTTATAGGCGACCCTATTCGCCTTGGTCAAATTTTGAATAATCTTGTGGGCAATGCGATTAAGTTTACAGAAGAGGGGCGTGTTTCTGTGACGTGTAGCCTTGCCGAGGAGCTTATGGAGACGTCCACGGCGACCATGCAGGATCTTGACGAGGCCAACGGTTGCGCAGGTAGTGGGGTTCAGCGTAAACTTATTCCTCTTTGTATAGAAGTGAGCGACACGGGTATTGGCTTTTCGAAGGAGCAGGAGGCAGTATTATTTCAGCCATTTGCGCAAGCCGACACATCGATTACGCGTCGTTTTGGCGGTACGGGTCTTGGTCTTGTTATCAGTAAGCATCTTGTGGAGCTTATGGGTGGCAGCATGCATGTGCATAGTGAGGTGGGCATTGGCACAACCTTTACTATTCTTCTATTCCTTCCGCAGGCAGATCGCCCCTTAGACAGTTCTGAGGCTAGCGCGTCAGGCGAGGAGACGAGTGGGGCATTTACGCTAAACCTTGCGGGCAAGCACGTCCTTGTTGTGGAAGACAACATGATAAACCAGCTTATCATGGAAGAGTTGCTTGAAAAGACGCAAGCGAAGGTATCGATGGCGGACAATGGTCAGATTGCCGTTGACATGGTTGCGAAGGAGCAATTTGACCTTATCCTTATGGACATGCAAATGCCCGTGATGGACGGGATTCAAGCGACGGGCATTATTCGCCAGAGCCACGATGCGAGCGAATTGCCAATTATTGCCGTGACAGCGAATGCGATGAAGGAAGACAAAGAGAGGGGTATAGCAATGGGTTTGAATGATTATTTGACCAAGCCCATCGACCCGAAGAACCTTATGCGAGTTTTGGATCATTGGATGCATCACAGTGCGTAGAGAGGCAGTTTTTAAGTAGATATATTTTTGTTTTTTTGAAAAACTTGTGGGGGGAAACTTTTTTTGGGAAAAAAAGCTTCCCCCACAGCTCTGCTCTCTGTATCTGTAAGGCTCGTTCCTCGCCTAACAGCTATGCCTTCGGCACCCTTCGGGCAGGTTCCCCCTTCAAAAAAACCATCTGTTTAACTAGGCAGTTGGCGCTTTTTAACGGGAAATTCCAAAGGTGTTTTAAGGTGTTTAAGGTGTTTTTTATGAATGTCTTGCAAAATCATCTTTCATGTAAGTTTGTTTTTAGATTTTGCGAGACACTGTCGTCAAATGCGTCCTTTAATGGAAGATTTGAAAGATGTTTTTAAGAATTTCTTGAAAATTACCTGCCTTTGTTTTTAAGATGCATAAGGCGCGAACCTGTTTTTTAAATTAAAAGGTACCTATGACTTCCTCGCTTACGCGAAACCAGCTCAGCACGTGGCAAAGCTTCTGCGCCTGCTTTTGTGTTCTTTTTTCTATAAGCACTTTTACGCTGATTTTTTACTTCCTCGATCGGGGCTTAAACTTTTCAGATGAGGGGATGTACCTGTATTCAATAGCACATCCGGAATGGCTGTGGATAATCGGTACGAATTTTGCGCATATTCTGCATCCAATTTTCTTGGCATTGGGAAAAGATATCTATTTATTTAGAGTTGTTACTTTTTTCACCTTAACACTTTTCTCGTTACTGTGCCTTATCAGTTTTCTCTTGCTCATTCGGCGTCGTATTCGTATGCCTTTTGCAGTATGGTGTGCTCTCTTTTTTGCTTTATGGTGCAGTGTCCTAGGCTACTATACATCTTGGCTTCCTACAGCGAGTTATAATACTCTCGCACTCTTAGGTGTTCTTGGCATAATCATGTCACTTATCGCCTATAGCTTGAGCATAAAACCATACCATCGCGCACATTTTCTCGCGCAGGACCGTGCACGCTGGGCATTGCGCATACTGTCTATTGTTGGCTTAGCCCTTTTTGGCGCCATAGCATTTTTGGGGAAACCAAGCACGAGTGCCGGCATGGGTATCATAGCAGCAGTTTATATATGCTGTACTCAGGGAACTCGTGGATGGCCTAAGCGCCTTTGGGATGCACTTGTGGCAGGCGTGCTCGCCCTCCTCATCTTAGCACTCTACATTTTTCTATTTCATGAGCCTTCTGTTTTTTTTGATAAAGTCCGTAATGGCTTAAGCTTCTTTGACAAGTCACACAGTTTAATACATCTAGCCAGTTTTTATATCAATTTTTTCTTTCCTTCATCATATGTAACGGTCTTTATTACGTGGTTTTTATGGGGGGCTGTGTTATGGGCGACACACAAGGAACGATATAGTATAGCATTTTTATTACTCATAGCAACTCTGTGCTTGTGGCTTGTCACCTCCTATGCTTGGACACAAAGTTACACTATAGCGCTTATGCTTTTTCCTTTAGGCCTTGTACTTTGCGTTGCCTTGTGCTTGTGGCGCAGGTCATGGAAGCACGTTCGTTTTTCACTTTTACTGGCCTTACTCTTTTGTGTCTCTAGCTTGATGTATCACGCAGGCACGAATACATCCCTTTCCTATAAAAATTCTGAGTCATTAATATTATCTGCACTTGCTCTTGTCAGCCTGTGTCTTGGCATGAACACGGTGCATCGCGCAATCGTGTTGCCGACTGTATCATTAATTATTTGCTTTGCGACAATTGGAACATTATTTTATGCTTTTTTTGAATCCACGCGCCATAAAGGGATCACACTGTGGGATATGACAGAATCTGTGGAGGTACGACCGGACACACATCCTTTGCGCGTGCATCCTGACCGTAAAGTTTTTATTGATTGGATTCTCAAGACGGCTCACGCGCATAATTGGGAAGCGGGTACGCCTCTTATCAACACTTCCTTTGATACAGCAAGTACATTATTTCTTTTAGATGCCCATAAGGCCGATGCTGCGTGGCAAGTACGACCGCACTCTATAGAGGGGGATTACTACAAAAGAGCATTTTCGTTTATGGCTCCTCACGATTTGCAACGAGCGTGGATCATAAAGCCTGTGAATGATGGTGCGCGTAATATGCCACAAATGGCATTAAAAGAAATAGGGCTTGACTTTCCTGAAAACTATATGCTCTTGAGTGTTTCACCGACTGAGAGCACAAAAGGGACTTGGCCTGCAATGCAATATGAAATATGGAAACCTAAATAGGATCCTCGACTGCACAAGTCGTATTAAAAGGGCAGAAGAAATTTACAAGCGTAGAGACTACACAATATTCTTTATGTGCGAAATTACATGCTAAAAAAAACACATTGCCATACACTCACATTTAATATACTTCTTGCTGTACGGAAGACATAAGCGACTCCATCGCGACACTTTTAAAGAACATGAGTTTTGAAGATGCCACCCTTTATTCCATTTAATAAGCCCTATATGACGGGCAAGGAATTATTCTATATAGCTGAAGCACATTTCGGCGGCAAACTCGCAGGCGATGGCCCCTTTACACATCGCTGTCACAACTGGCTTGAAACACACACAGGATGCAAAAAAGCCCTGCTCACACATTCGTGTACAGCAGCACTAGAAATGACAGCCTTGCTCTTAGACCTTCAGGCAGGCGATGAAGTCATCATGCCTTCCTATACCTTTGTGTCTACTGCCAATGCCTTTGCACTTCGTGGCGCGGTACCTGTCTTTGTCGACATCCGCAAGGATACACTCAATATTGACGAGAAGCTTATTGAGGCTGCTATCACGCCAAGGACAAAGGCCATAGTCGTTGTACACTATGCCGGCGTTGCATGCGAGATGGACACAATTATGGACATAGCGGCGCGTCATGACTTAAAGGTTGTGGAGGATGCGGCTCAGGGTCTTATGGCGAAGTATAAGGGGCAGTCCTTGGGCAATATAGGGCACTTTGCGACGCTGAGTTTCCATGAGACAAAGAACATCATTTCCGGTGAAGGCGGCGCTCTTCTTGTAAACGACGCAAAAGATTCCTTGCACGCAGAGATTATACGCGAAAAAGGAACAGATAGGAGTCGTTTTTTCCGCGGTGAGGTTGATAAGTACACGTGGCAAGATATCGGCTCTTCCTTTTTGCCGGGTGAACTTATCGCCGCATTTTTGTGGGCACAATTTGAAGAAGCGGAAAGAATTCAAGAAAAGCGCATGAGCGCGTGGGATTTTTATCATAATGCCCTTGTCCCCTTGGAAGAGCAAGGCTTTTTCCGCCGGCAATACATCCCGAAAGAATGTACACACAATGCGCATATGTACCACATTATACTGCATCCGGATGTCGACAGACCGTGTGTCTTGTCCTACCTTAAGGAGCACGGGGTGGCTGCTGTATTTCATTATGTTCCCTTACACTCCTCGCCTGCAGGCAGTCGTATGGGACGCTCTGTGGGGGACATGCACACGACGGACGATTTGTCTTCTCGCCTCATCCGCTTGCCATTTTATACAGGCATAACGAGGGATGAGCAAGAACGCGTGTGTGAAGTGCTCGAACGCGTCGTGGATTTGTGTTGATTGTATGAAAAAAGTAGCTATTTTACAATCCAATTACATTCCGTGGAAGGGATACTTTGACCTCATTGCCGCTGTGGACGAGTTTATTTTGTACGACGATATGCAATATACACGCAGAGACTGGCGCAATCGCAATAAGATAAAGACGCCGCAAGGCCTCATGTGGTGTACGGTGCCTGTGAAGGTCAAGGGCAAGTATTTTCAAGAAATAAAGAATACGGAAATAGACGGGACAGACTGGGCGAAGCAGCATTGGCGTTCTATGGAGCAGCATTATAAGAAGGCGGCGCACTTTGCGGAAATTGCGTCCTTTGTAGCTCCTTTGTACGCTCAAGAATATAAAACTATTTCAGATTCAAACAGAGCCTTTATTGTCGCAATTTGTGATTATATTGGCATTACAACGCGCATCACGAGTTCTTCGGACTATGTTCTTGCAGACGGCAAGACGGAGCGCCTTGTGGGACTGTGCGAACAGGCAGGGGCGACAGAATATATATCAGGTCCTGCGGCAAAGGACTATGTTGTGCCGGAGCTTTTCGAGGAGGCAAACATTTCCTTGACGTGGTTTGACTATGCAGGTTATCCGCAGTACCCGCAACTGTGGGGGGAATTTGAGCATGCTGTCAGTATTTTAGACCTTCTTTTTAACTGCGGCAAGAGCGCTCCTTCCTATATGCGCTATGTACGATAATTATATTTTGTGAGTTGCCTATGAAACTTTCTATTGTAACAACACTGTACCATTCAGCCGCATATATTGAGGAATTTCACGCCCGCGCGTCAGCAGTGGCGCAACAATATGCAGGCGACGACTATGAGATCATCATGGTTGATGATGGTTCGCCAGACAATAGTCTTGAAGTAGCTGTTGCACTTACAGAGCATGACAAGCGCTTGACCGTCGTTGAATTGTCGCGCAATTTTGGGCATCATAAGGCCATAATGACAGGCCTTATGCACGCAACCGGGGACGAAGTATTTTTGATTGACGTGGACTTGGAAGAGGAGCCGGAATGGCTGCTTCCCTTTGCAGAGGAGAAGCGAAAAACAGGCGCTGACGTCATCTATGGCGTGCAAAATGTGCGTAAAGGTGGCTGGTTTGAAAGGTACACGGGCGAACTCTATTATAAAGTATTTAATGAGCTTGCATCCATAGAACACCCTAAAAATCCTGTTACTGCGCGGATCATGTCACAAAATTATGTAGCGGCTTTACTCTTACACAAAGAACAGTCTATTATATTTACGTGCCTTTGCGTCATTACTGGATTCAAACAAGGTACGCTGATTGTAAACAAACACGCATTGAGCCCTACAACTTATGGCCTTTTCAAAAAATTGAGCATAGCTTTTAATTCTTTGACGGCTTTTAGCGATATTTTTCTAAAATTAATATTTTGTAGTGGAGTATGTCTTTCCTTAATATCACTAGTATGTATGATTTATTTGGTCTGGAAAAAAATTACAAGTGCGACAGTCGTTTTTGGATGGACTTCCGTAATGCTTTCAGTCTGGTTTTTATCTGGTGTAATCCTACTGTCAATTGGTATTTTGGGTGTTTACTTATCAAAAATTTTTATAGAAACAAAACAAAGGCCTTATAGCCTTATTAAAAAAAT
>CAYJHT010000054.1:0-234 GCA_964369615.1 uncultured Desulfovibrionaceae bacterium | reverse complement strand
AACCTTCACGTAAAATGATTTTGCCTCTTGCAAATTGATGTGTCGACATTCTAGGAAAGCTATGAAAGTATCTGAGTGTATAGTCAATTTTTTAAAATCGAAAAATGTTGATTGCGTTTTTGGTTATGCAGGTGGCTCGATTTTGCATATTTTGGATGCTATACATACAATAGAAGGCATTCAATATATACAGGCCTACCATGAACAAGCAGCAGCATTTTCGGCCGATGCTTA
>CAYJHT010000053.1:7232-9672 GCA_964369615.1 uncultured Desulfovibrionaceae bacterium | reverse complement strand
GAACACCCCAAAAAATAGCTCTTCCTGAGGTGCTCATGAAATATGCGGGCTAGGCATTTGTGGTGCGGATGTTGGAACGCTCAATGCGTCCAAAGTCAAAGTTGAACGTAAATGGATCAAGCATCTTTTTGAGCTGTACGCCGTCGGTGCCGCTTTTTAACGCCCCTTGCGTGTATGTGTACTCGCGTCCTATGCTTGGCACTGTGAGCACAAGGGTGAGCTTCACAGGGCGCTTGAGGCGCTGTTGGGTGTCAATGATTTCTTCGATGCTGGCAATGCTCTCGCTGTTGGCCTCGAACATAATCGTCACCGCACGCGGCGCGGGCGTCCAGCCGGTTGCCATGTGCCCATCCACGCCCATGCGGCTCTCCGTGAACTGTGCTTCCGCTTGCGTCACGCTTTGGTCGGTGGCGTACTTTTGCAGCACAATACCCGTATCAAAAACGCCTTGGGCGACAAGGACGGCTGTGGCATTGGCTGAGGTAATATCCATATCATTATACTGGCTCATAAAAGCTCCTTATACTATGGCAGTTGACGCCACGCTCAAACGATTGATACTGCCGCCGTAGGAGTACCAAAGGTTGATGAGGGGCGACTCGCGATCCCAGCGCACCTTAGCGCCCGGATCAAGCACTTGCAGATAATAGCCCTTGTTGAAAATTTCAGAATTGACAGTATCCACACCGCTCTCATTGATGACTTGCGCCTTTTGCAGTTCTGAAAGTGTGACGCCCGGCTCAATGACGCCGTTAATAAGCCCTGTGTTGATGGGGTCTTTCATCCACGCGCGCACAAGAGTATAGCCTTCTTCCGTGTACGGTGCGCGGTCAATTTGGCTCAAACCGGAAAGGAGGTTTACTTGCAATGCGTTATTGAGCCAAATGGCATTGATATAGTTATCAACCCACTTGTATTCACCAAAAATAAAGCCGCCAAACGTAAATTCAAATTGCGCGTTCCGTGTGGCAAAGTTGCCAAGGAAGTTCACGCGCTTGGCTTCAAGGTTGAGGGCGTCCGTTTCGTCCGTGACTGTTGCCGCAAGGCCACTTTGCCTTTTAAACGCAAATGATATGGCGCCGTTGAGTCTGTTCCAGTCGATGCTTGCCACGGTCCCGGCAGTGAAGGCGGCGTAGTGCTGGTCGCCAAAGAATATGGAGACGCCTTCAAAGTTCATGACATCAAAAATCTGCGCCAAGTTGTTTTCGTTGTTGGGCAAGAGTAAGTTGGGGTCTTGCGACGCAACAATATAATAGTAGGCGACGCCCTTGCTGTTGACCCATGTGGCAATGGACACGGCCTCATCGTCACTTGCCATCCACGTGGTAAAGAGCGTGACCCAATTTTGTGTGACCTTTGTGATGGCTTCCATGATGACAGTATAGGAGCGCTCCGCGGTGCCCTTGCTTATCTGCGCGCCCTCGTCTGCTGTCAAAAGCATAAAGGAGGCAAGGATGCCGCCGTCTGCCGTGTCTGCGACGGCAAAGTTCATGTCATAGGTTCCATTGCCGCTTTTTAAGATAAAGCCCTGCGTGATGGAGCTATAGACGACGGTGGCTTGCGTGTAGGCGGCGCCGCCGTCTTCATTGGCATTGATTTTATCTTGCACAAGCTCCGCAAGGTCGGAATAGGAGAGCACTGCCACAAGCTCATCTTGCAAAAGTTGCACGATGTAGGGCGCATTTTCGCCCAGCGTAACACTCATTTTTGCCGTCGGCTCCGGCAGTGCTTGAATGGCTTGCACCGTTTGACCAAAGGCACGACCAAGAATTTTTGCCGGCTGTGCCAAGGTGTCGCCGTTGGCGATTTTCAGTTCACGCGGCTTGATTTTGCTGTTTGTGTAGCCGAGGAAGTAGTTGATGCTTAGCTCGTACTCCATGGACTCAAGGCCAAAGTAATCACCCACGGCAGTGGGAGAGCCAAAGTTAAGCACAGATTCCGGAAGCACAAACTCCGACTTGGTCAGCATCATGCCCAAGAACTGCAAATCGGAACCGCCCGGCGTGATAAGCCGAGGATTGACTTGTACAATATAGGAGGCTGGTATTGACATAATTTTCCCTTTTTATGGTTGGTAGAAGACATCTACATTTTTTAAGTGCGTGACTGCGGCGTTTTCAAAGCTTTCGACGGTGATGCCCATGTTGACCCAATATCCGAGGCGCATTTCAATACTAAAACGCTGTACATATTGTCCGCCTTCATCCATGTAGCTTAGGTTTTTCACGTCAGAACTGTATAAGGGTGACATTTTGTGCGTTTTGAAAAACTCCACTGCTATGTTGTCACGCGCAAGCACACTAAACATTTGCGCTCGTGCCATGGCGTCCGCTGGCTTTTGACTGTAAAAGTCCACTTGCACGGTGGCAATGACGTATTCTTGCGTGACGCGTTGCAAGTTTGCATCAATCCGCGTTTTGTGGTTTGTGCCCTTGCGCTC
>CAYJHT010000053.1:0-7222 GCA_964369615.1 uncultured Desulfovibrionaceae bacterium | reverse complement strand
CATGGAACACACAAAATTCATTGCTCTTCTTGGGGAGCGGCGTGTTTTGATAACCTCGAAAAATGTTTTTTTCGTCAAAGCTTGGCAAGCCGTAGGTGGCAATAAAGGCGAACAGGGCTGCATTCACATCCGGCATGTCCAGCGCTTGCGGGTTTGAGTAAATCATTGATCGCTCCCGTTTTCCAAATCGTCCGGTGCCGCTTCTTCTGGTTCAGGCGGCAGTGGCCACCACGGCGACGCGCTGAAATCTGGATCAATGGTGAGGCGCACGCATTTGAGGCACACCCAGCCGCTCAAGCGAAAGTCATCCGGCATGGCTGTGGCTTGCCAGTAGCTGCTGTCTTCCATCTGTACAATGTCGCCGCCGCGCTCTTCCTGTCTATATAAGGATGAGGGGACAGCCGTATCTAATGCGTTTAAGTAGACGCGCTTTGAAACTTCCGCATCAAGTTCAAGCTGTGCGCCGACGGTTTGCCGCTCGTAATTTTGCACTTGCGCCATGACCTCCTGCGGCTCCATATATATCTGGACAATCTCCCCAGAAACGTTGTCCGTGCCCTGCGCCATATACAGCGTGATGCGCTCATATGGATGCACTGTGGCAATGGCGCTTGAGGCAAGCTTGTGCAAATTGACTGGCATGGTGACCCCCGTATGCTCTTTTTTGGCATTTTAGAATATTTTTAGAATAGTCTAAAAAGTTTACACGGCACTTAGGTCGTTTTTCGCACAAAGTGCCTTAGAATCAATTCTCGCGCGTTTTTTAAATATCCACGTTAAAATCAAGCGCCGTTATCATTTCGCGACTTGCCATAAGTGGCGTTTTTCCACTGATTTTATTAGCCTTTCTTTGCTCAAGGGTGAATGGGGCAAGTTCAGGGCCGATGCCCGACTTTATTTTCTTCACCACATCGTCCACCATGATGTTGCCAAGGCTTTCAAGGGCGTGTTGCAGGCTCATGGTCTTCATGAGCTTTGCCAGCGTGCGCACCCACTCTGTGCTTTTCTCTTGGAGCGTCGTGCGTAAAAAGCTCCGCTGTGGTGCGCGGACGGTGCCGAACTCGTTCCAAAACGCCACCTCTATGATTTTGGGTATATGCTGCCGAGGCTTTGCGCGTTGTCGTGCCACACGCTTTGTCTTGCCATTCTTCTGCGTCTTCGTGGTCATGAAATTTTGGTAATGGTCTTGACTGTAGGTGGCGCCGTCTAAAATACCTACGCGCACTTGCGGCTTCTTCTGTGACAGGTACTTTTTTTTGATGTACTCTTGCCACGCCTTGCCGCCGCTGACCTTGTCCACACGGAGCGTCATCAGCAATCTCCAGCGATATAAAGGCCACCCACCCTGTAAGGCAGTGTCATTTGCCAGTAGGTGGCGCCGCATTGCGTTTGCATGTACCACGCCCCATTTTTTGCAGAGGGCGCAGAATAGGCCACGTTGACCGACCCTTCTCCCGCGCTTGTGAGTGCGCCTACAATGTCACCGCCGCGTTCTGCCAGTGTGGCAATGTGGCATGTGAGCAGGTAAAGCAGGATTTTCCGCTCGTCGAGGTTTTCAACGACGCTTTTGTCCGTATTATCAAGCAGAATGCAGGCCTGTGTAAAAAACATCGTGAGCCGTTCATCAGCTACGGCCTCAAATTGCGGATAAAAGACCTTGAACTCTAAGGGGTCGAAAACAACTGCTGACATGGCATGCTCCTATTATGTCATTGCGAGGAGCCACGAGGAACGAGGGGCGACGCGGCAATCCAGCCATTCTTGTCATGAAAATGCACTGGATTGCTTCGCTGTGCTCGCAATGACATGGTTATGGGCTTATTCTTCCTTGTGTGGCTTGCTTGCAGCCTTTTTGGGGTCAAGCTGTTCCTTGCCGGATGCAAGAGACGCCTTTTCCTTGGCTTCGGCAATGCCGTCGGCTTCCTTCTTGGATGTGTGCAAGCGCCCATTTTTGAAAATACGCATGGAACCGTATTTTTTAACGATGGCGTCCCAGTCGTCGGCGTCCACTTGCGTGATGCCAAACTTTCCGGCCTTGACGCCGTAGTTTTCTGGATGCAATACCTTGTTGGCAGAAACGCCGTTAATGACGACGCGCTTGCTTCCAAGTCGAAAACACAGTGACTGCGTGTCGCAGTAAAAAACATTGATGGTTTTTGACATAACGCCCTCCTACATTCCGGTCATGGTGGCAACGGCCGCGGGTCTGTACAAAACGCTTCCGGATGTGGCCGCCGCGCACTTTTGCGTAGAGCTGCTTTCCTTGCGAAAAACAGGGTATGTGCGGAACTTTTCCGGAGAAAGACACTCGCCCGTCACCTGCCCTAGGACGCTGTCCGCTTTGAGCTGCATGGTCTGCGTCCCGTCGCTGGCTTGCATTTCCGGCATGACCACAAGGCGCAAGTTTGAAAAATACTTTTTCAGCATGTCCAAGACTGTATTGCCGTATTGCGTCGTGCCGCCAAGCTGTACGGAGAGTGCGGGACTGAGCGTCAGCGTGAGCGCCGTGTTGGCGTCCACATGGCCTTGCATTTGCTCCACAAGCGCCTCGAACAGAAAGAGCACGTCATTGTAACGGTCAACAGCGCCCTTATCGACCCACTCTGTTTTTCCGTCCACATCAAGAGGCGCTTCCGCAGGCAAGAGGTTCGGGTCATTGAGCAGTCCAAAAATCTGCATGTTTTTTACGCCATAGATAAAGAACTTATTGGCGTCGATGGCAATGATAGACGCGGCGGCGCGTTGCTTGTCTGCCACAAGGCTTATTTTTGCCTCTCCGCTCTTTTCTGTTTCAAGGTCGCCCATCATGATGCTTGTTTGAAAGCGGTACACGTCACGAAATGGCCAGTTGTAATTCATGTCGGCGGTGCCGTCGTTGGCAAAGTCGCTGTAGGGTTCACTGCCGCCCGTAAGTTCTTGCATTCTAAAATGCACTTGCTGGCTTGCAAAGTTGCCCTTTTTCACTTGCCTATACACTTGCGTTGCCGTGAGCGGCGCCGTGAGTACCTCAATGGCTTTTGGATCCCAATAGGAGAGCAGTGACACGGGTACTGTCGTATTTGGTGCGCCCACAAGCTTGGCGTCACGCACAATGTCGCCTATGTTGGAAGGCACAAAGTTACCCGCGCCGTCCTTGTTTGAGCCGTCTTCGATAAAGCCCTTTGCGCCTGTGATGTTCACATCATGCACAGCGGAGAGGCGCTGAAATTCTTGTTGTGCTGTCATTGGTTTCATAAACGCTCCTTATTTGCTGATAATGACGACTTCCGCGCCCGTCTTCGCATCCACCACCTTGAACCCTGTGGCCACAGTGCCGGTGGGTGCCGTCGTAGCATCGTCAAAGACCAGTGCCCCCGTCGTGGTGTTCACATAGACATTGTCACCAAATGCGGGAGTGCCCGTGATGTTCACATAGATGTCGCCATGGGTGAGCACTGTCACAGGTTCGCCTTCCGTCGCCACCATGGACGCGCCGTCTTGCAAGTCGTAATTTCCGTATACCATTTCAGCCACGGCAAAGCCGATAAAGCCTGTCGTGCCCTTATTGCTCACTGTGCGGTCTGTGGCGTCGTAAAAGCAGCCGAGGCCGATGGTGATGCCGTCCGCGTCTGCTGTGGGCACCACGGGAAAGAAGCGATGCGGGTTCGTGGTGGCAAGCTTGCCGGCAATGGACTCCGCAGGGTAAATATTCAAGGTTTTTTGGAATGGTGTATTTCCCATTGCTGTACTCCTTATTTGAAGCGGGACACGGCTTGTGCGCTGTCCGTTGTCAAAGTCATGCCAGATAGGGCGGGGCTTAAACCACATTGCATGGCTGCTATATAGCCGCCAAAAGCGTCCTTTGCCGTAGCGCGTGTGGCGTCAATGCCCACAAGCTGGCACGCTTGTACGTAGACGTCCCCTGCGCTGTCGTATGTCAGGGAGTTCAATTCCCCCACATAGGGCTTTACGGCAAGAGCGGCCTTTTGCACATCGCGCAAGTCTTCCATGATGTTTTTTCGTAATGTGGCCTCATCAAGGACGATGTGGCGCTTTGCATCGCCTACAGGCTTTTCTGTGGTTTTTTGTGGGCTTTTCCCATCCTTGCACGCTGCATCTGCATCTTGTGCCGCATCGGCTGTGGGGTCTTCGTCCATGGCCTGCTTCATGCCTGCGCTTTCGTGCTCGCTGTCAAGCTTCTTACGCTCTGCGGGATTTTTTTCAAGTTTTTCACCGTACTTGACGCCTTCCGCCCATGCTTTGCGCACGGCTTCATTTTCTGCGTCAAGGCCGCAGGCTTTCATGGCATCCATACTGTCATCGTTGATGCCAAAGTCTTCAGGAGAGTCACCTTCCATGTCTGCCTCAATGCGTTGCACGGCAAGAGCGGCCTTTGCAATGTCTGCCTCTGCCTGTTCGATAGCTTCCGACGCCTCGCCGGAGTCCTTTGCCATCTTAAGAGCTGCTGTCGCTGCATCCAGCGCCAAACTTACGCTTTTATACTTTTTTGTCATTCCTTTGCCCTTTGTAGGAGTGTTTGAAATATTTTTTGCACTGTCAGCCACCACAACATCATTTCCGGCGCGGCCTTCGTCTACAAGCGCCACATGATTGCCGCGTATGTTCGTCATGATGATGTCGTATTTTTTCCCGTTAAATTCGCCGCTTTCCATGACGGGGTCATAAAAGTAGCCTGCGGATATTTCCATGCGTTCGCCGTTCTCAATCTTTCTGATGGCCTCGCCGTCCGTGACGCACAAGGAGCATTGCAAGTATGGTTCGCGGTAGGCGCAATCCGACCCCACGGAACCCACCCTGTGCTCTCGTTGCGGATTGTCCGCGCTGTCATCGTGATGGTTGCGCATGAGCGACAGATTTCTGAATGTCGACGCACACTTTTCCAGCTCCTTGCCGGAACGAAAGACGTAGTAGAGCTTTTGCGGGTCAAGCCCCAGTTCCTTGTGTCGTGGCACTTCCCAGCCAAGGTATGGGTTAACGTCTTCCTTTGAAATATTGCTTACAGCCACATGCAAAAAGCCGTTTTCGTCAAAGTGCCGCTTGCTCTTTGCGTCAAATGTCATTTTCATGGATTTTTCCTTGACTTCATTTTCCAATTTCTTACAATGTCAGCAAGGCTTGCATCGGCTCCCAAACGTGCGCTATGGAAAAGGCCGCGCTTGCGTAGGGAAGATGCCTGAACAGACCTTGCCTTTCTATCTGATGTACAAGACTTACTTGCAAAAGCTCCCACGCTTGAACTATGGAATATGTCTTGTGTGCGTAGGTTTGGCTTTGTATGCCACTGGCCATTCGCATCTTTTGCAAGTTCCTTCTTTCCATGTGCCGCTTTTTCTTCTGCGGGGTCGCTTGTTTCGTCCCACCCCGTCAGCAACCATGTTTTATCTTCCAAAACAAGAATAGCCCTGTACTTTCCAAGAATGAGGCGCACCTTTTCTCCGCCCCTTGGCGTGTACTCTTTATCAATGCGCCCCTCTATCACTGTGTCCAAAATGGCACCAAGATAATGCTCGCGCCCATTCTGAATAATGTGCTCCAAGCCCTTTTTCTTATTGCCCCTTATAAAGGTCACATTGTTTGTGCCGCCAAATTGTTCAAGGTCATTGCGCAAATTCTTGACTGTGGCCTCATGCGCACCCTTGTTGATTTTAAGGATAGCGTTACGCACAGCGTCTCTTTTGACTTTGAGTGCGTGCCCTTCTTGGTTTTTTGGCCTCTTTGTCGTCAAGTTCGTGTTTACACCCGCCGACAAAGGAACACCGCCTTCGCTCTCCACATCCGGCACGATGATCCTGTACTTGCAATTACAATTTATAAGCTCGCCCGGCATGACATTACGCCCCACAGCGGGGTCGTGCATGCCGAACTCTAGGTCAAATTCCTTGCCGTCCATGGCCTCATGGGTAGAGCGGTCGGTTTTTTTGCCGCCTATGTGCGTCCATGTGGCGCGTCTTAAGCCTGCTTCACGGCAACGCGCCCGAGATATGGCGCCTGTGGCCTTATTTGTCTGGTCACGCGCTATAATGGTTGCCTTGCGCTCTGTGATGCCGTAGCGCTCTTGCAGTTCACGCGCTATGTAGCCAAGGTCACGCCCATTTTTTACGCCCTGCATGACAAGGGTCTCCACTTGCGTGAAGTAGACGCCGTGTATGCTCTTTATGAGGCTGACATTTTCGGCAACAATGGCTTGCAACATATTTTGCACATCGCGCGTCTCCCGAAATGTGACGCCAAAGCCCACTTCTTTCAAAAGGTTCTTCAGGTGACCGGACGTGCTTTTTTCAGCCCGGCGTGCGAACTCATGCGCCACTTCTTCGGCTATGCGCGAAAACTGGTTTTTCCAATTATATTTCAAGCTGCGCAATATATCCGCAAGAGAGCGTGCAGCGCCGGCATCGCGTGCCATTGTCACAGAAGGTTCAGGCCACGCACGTTTTATGTGCGATTCAGTGTTGCGGCTCATGGCCTTGACGTGTCGTAAGAGGCGTTTTCTGTACCACACGTCAAGGCTTCTGTCGCGAGGAAGGGTGCGTGTTGCTTTCGTCTTCATGCTCATGGGAAGACTATAGGCTTTTTTTGAGGGCGTGAGTGCATGTGAAGTCAAGAAAGAAAGGTATTTAGGGCACAAAAAAGGCTACTCATTTTGTCATTGCGAGCGGAGCGAAGCAATCCAGTGCATTTTCTGGATTGCTTCGCTCCGCTCGCAATGACAAAATCGTAATAATTGAAAAATTCGTGAAATTTATATGTTAATCGTCAATACTCCGCACCGGCCTTGTCAACGTCGTCAATGTCAACATCGGCACCATCTGCATCGTCAAGCATTGCCATGGCTTCGTCAGTTTCAAAATCCTCTTCACTGTCAATGTCCAAAAAGGAAAAGTAGCCTTCCTTGTCGGACGCAAGGACACGCCGCGATTCTTCTTGCGTCACAATCTGGCGATCATAGAGAACGGCTATGGTATCAGCCTTAATTTTTTGCGTTTCTGCCTTTTCCTTTGTCTCCTTTTTCCCCAATTCAATCCATTCCGCGCACACGTCGCCGTCAATGCTGCCGTAACGGTTCAGTTGCAAAATCTGCAAGACCTTTTGCATATTTTGCCCAAGCTGCTCTTCCTGCAAGGTGGCTATCATATCATAAAAATTTCGTAAATCGCTCTCACCTGTGGCATTGAATCCGCTTGGCGATATACCCAAAAACTTGACAGCAGGTATGCGAAAAACA
>CAYJHT010000052.1:0-9691 GCA_964369615.1 uncultured Desulfovibrionaceae bacterium | reverse complement strand
CCAACCTTTGGTGGTATCAACCTTGAGGATATCAAGGCGCCTGAATGCTTCTTCATTGAAGAAACCTTGCGCGAAGAAATGAACATCCCTGTTTTCCATGATGACCAGCACGGCACGGCGGTTATTTCTGCTGCCGGTCTTATCAATGCCTGCGAAATCACCAATCGTAAGATTGAAGATTGTAAGGTTGTCATTTCAGGTGCTGGCGCAGCCGCGATTGCGTGCTCTAACCTCTATGTTGAAATGGGCGTAAAGCGCGAAAATATCTTTATGTTTGATTCCCGTGGTCTTATTCATGCAGGTCGCACCGACTTGAATAAGTACAAGGAAGCCTATGCACAAAAAGAAAATTGCACGCTGTTAGAAGCGCTTACAGGCGCGGATGTCTTCCTTGGTCTTTCTGTGAAGGATTTGCTGAGTAAGGACATGGTTAAGAGCATGGCGCCGCAACCCATCCTCTTTGCCTGCGCAAACCCTGATCCTGAAATATCCTATCCCGACGCGAAAGACGCTGTGCCAGATTGTATCATGGCGACAGGGCGTTCGGACTATCCAAACCAGATCAACAATGTATCCGGTTTCCCCTTCTTGTTCCGCGGTGCGCTTGATGTAGGCGCGTCTCAGATCAACGAAGCCATGAAGATTGCGGCAGCAAAGTCCTTGGCAGCCCTTGCCAAGGAACCTGTGCCTCAAGAAGTCATGGACAAGTACAACGGTCAAAAGTTTGAGTATGGGCGTGATTACATCATCCCCAAACCCCTTGACCCACGCATCATCGAATGGGAAACCCCTGCGGTGGCGCAAGCCGCCATGGACTCCGGCATTGCCACGCGTCCCATTGAAGATATGGAAGCGTATCGTAAAAGCTTGGTAGAGCGTGTGAAGGCGTGCGCTCAGCGCGCTGACGCTCTGCACAAGAGCTATTTATAATTAACAGATACTGTGCGCCCTGTGCGTACAACTCTCTCCCTGTACTTTTACATAGTTTAAGGGCGCACAGTATCGGCTTGACTTAGGTTTTACAACGACACGGCCTTATTTATGTTTAGGAGATGCCTTAAGAAATATTAACTTTGGAATATACCTTATATAAGCGCATATTTCATAGAAGGGAAATGTATGAAAGCACACAAAAATTTTCGTTCGACCCCGACTTTGTTTAACGTGTCACTCTTGGGGGGCATGTTCACCCTCTTGATGTTTGCCTGTATGGCATTTTTACCGGAAGTCGCAGACGCCGCCGCCGCTGCTGCTGCAGACGCTCCTAAAGATTATACGCAAGCGTATTTGACCCTCGGCATCCTTGCCGTCGCAGCTGTCCTCTTCTTTACTGAAGCGGTTCCCTTGCCTGTTACAGCCATGCTCGTGCCCTGTGCATTGAGTATCCTTGGCATTCTTAGCCCAAAAGCTGCTTTTGCCAACTTTGGCGATTCCAGCGTTGTTCTCTTTATGGCCATGTTTATCTTGGGCGAAGGTACCTTTGCCACAGGTTTTGCCAACAAAGTCGGCGAAATGACAATCAAACTGTCTAAAGGCAGTGAAAAGAAACTTCTTTTATATTCCATTCTTTCCGTTGGCTTGTTATCATGCTTTTTGAGCAATACAGGCACGACCGCCGTTGCCATGCCTATGGTGCTTGCCATGTGCGCCGCCGCAAAGATTGCTCCCGGCAAAATCCTTATGCCTATCGCTTTCGCTTCCTCCTTGGGTGGTACAGCCACACTCGTGGGCACGCCTCCCAACTTGCTCATCAATGCAACCTTAGAAAAAATGGGCGCAGAAGTGGGCGTGCAGCCTTTCGGCTTCTTTGAATTTGGCCTCATTGGCCTTCCTCTTTTGGCTATGGGTCTTATATTTTACGCAACCGTAGGCACCAAGCTTTTGCCCAATAAAATGCCTGAGCTTGACACCGAAGAAGCGAAGATGCGCCACGTTCGCGAAATGCGCACAAAGAAAATGCCTGTGGCTATCGGCATCTTTGGCTTCGTTGTCATTGCCATGGCCACGAAAATGTTGCCCCTCACCCCTGCCGCCATGCTTGGCGCCATGCTCATGATCATCACTCGTTGTATCACCATGAAGGAAGCCTTCAATTCTATTGACTGGACAACCATCTTCCTTTTCGCTGGTATGATTTCTATGAGCGCCGCCATGAAGAACACAGGCGCAGCCTCCCTTATCGCAAGTAATGTGGTGACCCTTGTGTCTGACCCCTATGCTATCTTGGCAGTCACATGCGCACTCACCATGATCATCACCAACTTTATGTCAAACACAGCAACAGCCGCGCTTATGGCTCCTTTGGCAATTCCTATTGCTATCCAGTCCGGCGTTTCCCCATTGCCTATCGCCATGGGTATCGCTATTTCCGCGTCTGCTTGCTTCTTGACCCCTATTGCCACCCCGCCAAACACCCTCGTTTTTGGCCCCGGCAACTACACATTCTGGGATTACGTGCGCGCCGGCTGGCCTCTGCAAATTGCAAGCTTTGTCATGTGCGTAACCCTCATTCCTCTTATTTGGCCTTTCTAAAATTAAAGGGCTAAATACTCCTTAAAAGGAGATATTTGGGGAGAGCTTTTCTAAAAAGTTCTCCCCATTCCTTTTGTAAATCTGACACTTCTCTGGTTGAAAGCGAAAAAACTTTAGGCCTGTCGCCATTTTTTTTAGTATGAAAATATCCGAAAAATGGATTTTTTCTTTAATTTTAGACTGTTAACAGTATTTGACAAAGTTTTATATATTTGCTAGAAAACACTGTGGAGAACTGTATTTAAAATTGCTCCCCTCAATGCCTTGGTATAAAGTTCAAGAGCCTTATAAGTATTGTATATGAGACGGGTTCTACGGCCTTACGAGTGGATATGCTTGAATTTCTATCATGACTACGCCTTTTAGGCCAAAGCAATTTTTGAACAGCCTGTTGCTCAATAGTAGTGCTTTCCTGTGTATTTCCCGTGCCTTACTGCGGAACGTGAAGCTCAAAGGTCTGGGCAGGAAAAACTACACAATATTTATGAGGTGTCACATGTCTCAAGAGTCTGTTCCTGCTCAAGTGTCCTCCCCCACAACGTCGTCTGCGCCTGAGACCTTATCATCGTCCGTCGCACACAATGCCATTGATACTATGCCCATTCCCATGATCTGCCTTAACAGCAAGCTTGAGAATGTATACTTCAATGCCGCCTTTGCCGCCTATGTAGAATTTGACAGTGCAAGCGTTGATCAAGACAGCCTGCGTGCCACAAACATTATGCCGGAGCTACAGCCATACGGCCTCTGCTCCACAGAAACACTGCAAAAATTCATAGGCATTGCCCTTGAAGAAGGCCATTACCAACACCCGTGGACACTCACCACCTTCACAGGCAAAAATATTTCGGCGCATATGTCCCTCGTTGCTAATCCCGAGGCAGGTGAAAATTGCGTCAACTGCTTCTTCCTCCATATGGTAGACGGCGCAAAAATCGCCGCATCACAAGAAGCTGAAGCAAGCGCACACCTTGACTATATCATCGACCAAGCAAACAGTACACGCCACCCCGCTCTTCACGCAGAACACGAAGTCGATCGAGATATGCTCGAAGGTCTCCCACTCATCATGCATATCTGGTCAAAAGACCTCGAACTCGTAGACTGTAGCACCGAAGCCACAAGCGCCTTCGGCGTTGCAGACAGAGACGAATTTGAACAAAAATTCTTCACACTCTGCCCCGCTACCCAAATGGGAAGAAATTCTGGCGAACTTATGCGCGAATACTTGCAAAAAACTTTCGAAGAAGGCTTCTGCAAGTTCAAATGGCTACACCAAGACGTCAATGGAAAAATATTTCCCTGCGAAGTCACTCTGTGCCGCATAACTCACCTCGACGAAGAATGCGTCCTCGGATACACACAAGACCTCTCTCGCATGAGCGGACACGCACACGATTTTGCAAAAGTCCACGAAAGCACACGCGCCATGCTCGACGCCGCACCCATAGCCATAACCATGTGGGACACAAGCTTCATACTGCGTGATGCAAACATGGAATGCGCTCGACTCTTCGGATTCGAAACACCCTCAGACTTCATGAAAAACTTCCGGCGCATCATTCCAAAAACTCAAGAAAGCGGCGAAAGCTCTCTCACCGTCGTAAGAAGAGCACTCGATACAGCCTTCACAGAAGGATACTGCCGCGGCAACTTCTCACTCTATCACGCACACGACCGCAAAGCTATTCCACTCGAAATCACACTCGTGCGCCTCTCCGTATGGAATGAAGACGTCGTTGTCGCCTATGTGCGCGACTTGCGCGATGTAAAAGCACTCATCGAAAAAATGCAAAGCGCAGAAGAACGCATTCAAAAAATCTTTGACATAACACCACTCGGCATCAATGTATGGGATAAAACATACAAAACTATCGAATGCAACGAGGCTATCGTAAAAATGTACGGCTTCAAAGACAAAAAAGCCTACATGACAACTGGCTACAAAACCATACCACGCGTACAACCAGATGGCACACCAACCTTGAGTATCGCGCAAAAAATGGTCGATAAAGCCTTCGAAACCGGCTACGCTAATGTCGAATGGCTCACCTTTGACCTCCAAGGCAGCCCCATCCCCGTAGAAGTCGTCTTCAAACGCGCCTACGTTCAAAAGCAAGAAGTCGTCATCGCCTACTCACGCGATTTGCGCGATATGAAAGCAAAACTCGCAGAAATTCAAGCAGCTGAACAAGAACTGCGCACAGCTCGCGATATCGCAGAACAAAACACACAAGCAAAAACGCAATTCCTCGGCAATATGAGCCACGAAATACGCACTCCACTCAATTGCGTACTCGGACTCCTGCACGTCCTCAATACAACACCACTACAACCTTCACAAAAAAACTACGTCAACAAAAGCATAGAAGCCGCCGATAAACTCCTCGAACTCGTGAACAATATTCTCGACTTCTCGCAAATAGACACAGGTACTCTGGAAATGTCCACTGTACCTTTCACTCTGAGCGATATAATAAATGAAGTAAAACTTGTCTATGAACCACAAACAACAGCAAAAAAACTCCTCTTCAATTGCTTCATCGACGAAACCTGCGACAGAACACTCTACGGCGACGCCGCACGTCTCAAGCAAGTCATATTCCACATCCTTAACAATGCCGTAAAATTCACCGACTCCGGCTTCATCACCTTCAATGTCAGCTGCACAGAACAACAAGGCGATGAAATTAAATATATCTTCTCCGTCGAAGACAGCGGCATCGGCATGACAAAAGCAGAAAGTACACTCATATTCTCTGCCTTCTCACAAGCCGACTCCTCCATAACACGAAACTACGAAGGTTCAGGCCTAGGCCTCGCCATAGCAAAGCGCATAGTCAAGCTTATGCACGGCGATATGTGGGTAAAGTCACAAAAAGAAAAAGGCAGTACCTTCTTCTTCACTGCACTCTTCAGCCGCAGCGAAATAAATGCGCTCGAAGCCTCCCCCTGCGCCATCACGCAAGATAACGAACAACCCACCATACCAGAGCAAACACCTGCTCATATCGCATCTCAGCCATACCCACCAAAAGCCTCGCTCGGCAAAATACTCCTCGCAGAAGACAACGACATAAACCAACTCATCATAGTAGAGCTACTCAAAAATAAAGGCTATACCATCGATGTCGCCTTCAACGGCAAAGAAGCTATTGAAATGATTCTTGAAGATGAATACGACCTCGTCTTTATGGATATCCAAATGCCCGTCATGGACGGCCTCACCGCCACCACAAAAATTCGTGCCATGAGCGAATTTGCACACCTGCCCATCGTCGCCATGTCCGCTCACGCCATGCGCGGTGACATTGAGCTCTGCCTCCAGTACGGCATGAACGATCACTTAAGCAAGCCCGTCAACCCCGAACTCCTCTACAAAGCCGTAGAAAAATGGGTCAGAGGTAGCAATACCTAAGGGTATTTTTAAATAAAGATATTTTTTTAGGTTTTTTTCTTGGGGGGAAACTTTTTTTGGGAAAAAAAAGTTTCCCCCCAAGAATAAAAATAAAAATAAAAATAAAAAATAAAAAACAAAAAACAAAAAAGCTTTCCTTCAAAAACCCCCTTCAAAAAAATATTGTTTGATTTTTCTTCTCTTTCCACTTAAACCTCGATCTAATAAAAACTTTTTCACATCCTTATTACGCTAAAGGTATGATATATTATGGCGATAGAAGAAACAACTATTGCAGCTATTGCTACACCCCTCGGTGCGGGTGGGATTGGCATAGTTCGCCTGTCTGGAAGGCAAGCAAAGAGTATTTTAAGTGCCCGATTTCGTTCGCATAGTGATTCTTTTCAGGATTTTCGTCCGTGGATGCTCCATAAAGGAGATTTTCTTGCGGGTGATGGTGTTGTCTTGGACGTGGTCTTGGTGGTGTATATGCCCGGGCCGCGTACATTCACAGGTGAGGATGTGGCAGAAATTCACTGTCACGGTGGGCAAATGGTTGTTCAGGCGATTTTACAGAGCCTTTTGGATGTTGGCGCCCAAATGGCAGAAAGGGGGGAGTTTTCTCGCCGTGCTTTTATGAATGGGCGTATGGATTTAAGTCAGGCTGAGGCGGTTGCTGAGATGATTGCCGCGACAAGTACAGAGGCTGTGCGTTTGAGTGCGCAGCGTTTGGACGGCGCCCTTGGTAGGGGTGTGACGGATTTGCGGGAGCAGTTGGAGCATTTGAGGCGCTCTCTTTGTCTTGCGGTGGATTTTCCGGAAGAAGAGGTGGAGTGTCTTAGTCGTGAGGATTTTTTAGGTGTTGTACGTCGTGTAGCTGTGTGCGTGGAGGACTTGGTGAATGCGTATGAGCGTTGCCGCCCTGTTCAGGAAGGAGCGACTGTTGTGCTTGCGGGTGCTGTGAATGCAGGGAAATCATCGCTTTTAAATGCACTCTTGGGGCACAATCGTGCCCTTGTGACCGATATCCCCGGAACGACACGTGACTTTTTAGAGGAGCATATTACCTTAGACGGCCTTTGCGTGCGTCTTGTAGACACAGCAGGCTTTCGCGACAGCGACGACACAGTCGAATGTCTCGGCATGCAGCGCAGTAGTGAGCGTATGGCGCACGCTGACGCTATTGTTCTTGTACTTGATGGGAGCCTTGGGCAAGTGGCAACGATGGTCTTGGAAGTAGCCTTAGAAAAGCAAGGTGTCGCAGATGGATGTGTGTCTCCCTTAGAACTTGCGGCGCAAAAGAACACAATTATAGTGTGGAATAAGTGCGATCTTGCGCCACAGGTGCAACTTGACGAAAAATGGAAAAAATTTTCAAAAAAATGTTTTCCCATTTCAGCCAAGGAGGGTAGCGGTCTAGATACATTTATTTCAAGGTTAAAGGACTGTATTATTGGTGAAAAGCAGTTGGAGGCAGTGCTTGGTGAGGTGGTGCCCAATATGCGTCAAGCGCAGATTTTATCGCAGGCTGCGCAGGAATTGCGTTTTTTAGAGGCTGACATTGAAAGGAATTTACCTTATGATGTGTGCGCTGTTCCTTTGGATGCAGCTGTCGCCTTGTTAGGGCGTATTACAGGGCTTGACAGCACAGACCAGATGCTCAATGCGATATTTGAGAGTTTTTGTATTGGAAAATAGATGAGCGAGTTGTATGACTTGCTCAATATTTATTATGGTTTAGAAAGAAAGGATATCTATGCTTGCACAACACTATCAACGTAAACTCAGTAAGGATGAGATAAATGCATTGCCTATCGCTCGATATGAGGGGGACGTGCGCCTTGTTCGTTGTGAGGACACGTTGCGTGCAGCAGTGGAGGAGCTTCGTCAGGAGCGGGTGATTGGTTTTGATACGGAAACAAAACCCTCCTTTCGAAAAGGGCGTGCTAACGCGCCTGCCTTGGTTCAATTAGCAGGCGCGCGCACGGTTTTTCTGATACAGCTTACGTGGTTGCCGATGAATGCTCTATTGGCGGAATTGTTAGAAGATGCAAGTATTTTAAAGGTGGGCGTCAGCATTCACGACGACATGCGTGAATTACAAAAGGCCTTTGATTTTACGCCCGCAGGCGTCGTTGACCTTGCCCATATAGCGCGGGTGCATCATCTTGAGACCCAAGGTTTACGCAATCTGGCTGCAAATTTCTTTTCTATTCGTATTTCCAAGGGGCCACAGTGCTCAAATTGGAGTTTGCATGAGCTTTCAGAGCGACAAATTGTCTATGCCGCTACAGACGCATGGATTGGTCGTGAGGTCTTTTTGCGTATGGAAGAGCTTGAAATGACACAAAATATTCTTTAGTTTTTTATATGCATGCTGCCATAACCAGAGAGGCCTTGTTCGCGCATGTCCTTCATTGAGAGAACACGACCAAAAAACTCGCCGCAAAAGAACACGCTTGAAAAAAACGCGCCAGAAAAGGGCGTGCGCATTATTTTTTTTACGGGTGGCACGGCCTTGTGTGCTTTGAGTAAGGAATTATGCCGTGTAACGCACAATAGCGTCCACCTTATTACCCCCTTTGATTCCGGCGGTTCTTCTGCGTGCTTACGCGATGCCTTTCACATGCCCGCTGTTGGTGATATGCGCAACAGACTTCTTGCTCTTGCAGACACAGAGCATACCAGCCCTGCGCTCTTGCGTCTTTTGCACAGCCGTTTGCCTGCCGAAGAGCAGGAGACACGCCTTGTGTCGCATCTTTATGCGCTTGCATCGGTGAAGCACCCCATCTGGGGGGACATGGCGCCGCATCTTGCCGAAGTATTGCGTACCTATCTTCTGTTTTTTTTGGAAAAAATACCGCCAAATTTCGACGCACGCAAGGCAAGCATAGGCAACCTTGTTCTTGCCGGCGCTTATTTGCATCATGGGCGTCAATGGAAGCCTGCAATTCACATGTTTTCTCGTTTGCTCCATGCACGGGGCACAGTGCTTCCTATCAGTACGAGCAATGTGCATCTTGGCGCGACGCTCATCAATGGTCATGTGCTCATCCGCGAGCATTGCATCGCGCATGGAATAGCAGAGGGGCAATGTTGTGTGCATTTAAAAGAGCATCCCATAAAACAGCTTTTTTTTGTTCCTCAATCGCACGATGTTCAGGGAAGTACCTTGTCTGCGCCGCATATCAACTGCCGACCACAGCTTTACGCAGAGGCTGCCGCACATATTCACACAGCAGAGGCCATATGTTATCCAATGGGTTCTTTTTATACGAGTATTATAGCCAACCTTTTACCTCTTGGTGTTGGTGCGGCGATTGCGCGTGCGCAGTGTCCCAAGATTTATATTCCCAATGTGGGGCATGATGCAGAGCAAGCGCGTCTTAGTGTTGCAGACAGCGTGCACATTATCTTAAAATCCTTACGGCAAGACGCAGGTTGCGTACCTACGCACAGTTTAATGAACTCTGTCATCGTGGACCCTGAACACGGCCATTATCCCAACGGCATCGACATAGAAAGCATAGAGGCGCAGGGTGTGCGAGTTCAGTGCACACCTCTCGTGCGAGACAGGAGCAATTTGCAAGAGCATGACGCAAGGCTGACGCTGAATGCGCTTTTACTTTGCACGGGTGTTTCTAAATAAACCATTTTTGTTTTTCTGAAAAACTTGTGGGGGGAAACTTTTTTTGGGAAAAAAAAGCTTCCCCCCAAACCCCCCTTCAAAAAAACCAACTGTTTAGCTAGACAATCGGCGCT
>CAYJHT010000051.1:0-9784 GCA_964369615.1 uncultured Desulfovibrionaceae bacterium | reverse complement strand
TTTCTTGCTACTGATTGACCTTTGTTCTCTTGATTAATTATATAAATACGCTTATCATTTGTTGCATATTGTTTTAAAATTTCAAATGTTCTATCTGTAGAGCCGTCGTTTACACATATTATTTCTATACTACTTAATGTTTGATCTAGTATACTATCGAGGCATTCTACCAAAAAACTTTCAGAATTATAAGCTGCAATGATGACAGAGACTTTGCAGTCATACTGGAGTATTTTGTTTGATTGTTCCATGTACTGCTCGTAAAATCCATATGAATCATTTGTTAGCAATAATAATTTTTTATATTCTTTTTCACTGTATAATGTATTATCAATGGATGATTGTTCTGATAATATTTGATATTCTTTTGAAAATCTATCTACAAATGGCCAGACGTTCTCAGGTGAAAGTCTATTTAAGTTCCATATATATGCATTCCATTTAATTTTCGCAAGGAAAAATCGTATTTCTTCATAAAGAGCGTTCTGCTTTGCAAAACTTTCTATTTCAGCCCACTCGTCACACACATAAAATATTTTGTCTGTATTCTTGACAGAGGAATTTTCGTTGTCACATCTGTAATTTAAATATGCACAGTCTGTCAAAACCATTTTATTTGTAGAGATAAGCACTTTCATATTGAAAGAAGTGTCTTGGTACGAAGCTCCAGGGGTTTCTAGGAATGAAATATCATTTTGTAGCAAGAAATCTTTTTTATACAACGCGCTCCAGATTGCGGGGGGCATAAGCAAAACATCAAGGTGCTTCCTAGGGGAAAAGCTTTTTCCAACTAATTGCTTCGGTACTGAATTTCGAGCGTTCTTTGTTTGTTCCTTCGAATAAAATCTATAAAAATCACTCTTTACAATGTCAGCATCGTACTCTTTGGAAAGTCTATATAAGTTTTCAAACATGCTTAGTTCAGCGAAGTCATCAGATTCAACGATTCCAATATATTCGCTTGTGGCATTATCTAGGCCAATATTCATGCTTGCGCCATAGCCAGAATTTGGCTTATGGATGACCTTAATGCGTGGATCGTTGGCGGCATAGCGGTCACATATTTCAGGACAGCTATCAGTAGATCCGTCATTAATCAAAATTATTTCTATATCCCGCAAGGTTTGATTGACTATACTGTCTAAACATTGTTCTAAGTATTGCTCAACATTATATATGGGAACCAATACAGATACTTTAGGCTGGGAGGCTGGAAACATTACTTATTCCTTGTTAACGTAAAATTCTATAGAATAAATATTTGAAAAAATTCCTCGAAAAGCAAAGTGACCTCATAACACTGTCAAACTCATTCCAAGTGTATTTATGGGTCGATGTTGTAACCTTCAGTGTAACAACTTGATCATGTACAACTGGTACAGAAAAAGAAAAAGGTTTGTCATGCCAAATTTCTTTTCGCGACGATAATAATATTTGGTCATCGAGTATGACGGATATGCAATCAATCCAGGCAGGTACACGGTGTTCTTTGCAACATCGTATATCTGTTCCTCGTAGTGTAAAGGAAAAAGTGCCGTCGCCAATCATTTGAAGTGTTAATGTGCTATGCTTTTTTTGTGTCTCGTATACATATCCAGTTCCGGTCTCATCACAAAGCCATTGAGGATCAGTGACGGATGCGTCTTGTGTGAGACATATTACGGCATTCGAGGCAGTATTGACATTCTTATAGTCTATTCTTAAGGTCTTTAAATAATACTCAAAATCTTTATAAAAGATGAAGTCAAGATCAAAAACATGTTTGGCATAATAACGAAACAACACTCCTAATATGGTTTGTTTATTTTTTATTTTGAGCATGCTTCTATCAATGTTCAATATTATTTTGCAAAGAGTATTCAGTGATGACTTCGCGATAGTTTTATTGATGAATTTGTAATGCTGCACAAATCGTTCGCAGCTTAAATCTAAAAGTGAATATAAATTATTGTGTTTTGCGTAAAGAATATTTTCACAAAGCGCATTAAGAAGATCATTCGTTTTGCTTTCGTCCCAAGCAACTTTTTTATGCGAAACTCTATATGCATAGGTAATTTTTTTGAGGGCGTAAAACTCTTTTGCTAAAATCATGGCCTTCACAAAAAAGGGAGGATCCTGAAACCGTTTATAACTAGGAAATAAAATTTTATTTTGTATTAAAAAATTTCTGTTATATATAAAGCGGTGATATCCATAATCAAATTGATAGTCTTTATATTGCATCACTCCACTATGTTCAAACATATAGCCTTGAAAAAAAACACTAAACTTTTGAATGGGCGTTTTGTTTGTGTCCGTAAAGCTAGAAAACTCTCCGCCAGCGATATAAACATTGTGTTTTTTTGCTTTTGTATATAGCGTGAACAGTATATCTTCGGCTGGGTAATAGTCGTCCGCATCCATAAATATGACAAATTCACCGAACGCCTGCGAAAAACCAGCATTACGGGCTATACCTGCATATAAATTTTCCTGTTGAATGACCGTAAAACGATGATCATTCTGCGCATATTCCAATAAAATATTTAAGCTACCATCTGTTGAACCGTCATCTACACATATAACTTCAATTTCGTGCAAAGTTTGATGTGTAACACTCTCAAGACATTCATATAAGTATTTTTCTGTATTGTATACAGGAATAATAACAGAAACTTTTGGCGTATAGTTAATGCGTGCTTTATGAATGATTGTCGCCGTTGTATCCGGGACACCTTCAGCATTTTTCACAACAATGCTTTCGTTGTATGTATACGCAGTTAATACGATATCTGTATTCATTATGTTAGAATTCCTGTTCTATGTGCAAAGATTTCATCCAAAATTCTCTAGTTTGTAGAGACATACTTCTTTTATATTGGCTGATTTTTCGATAAAAGTTGTATAAGTTTATGAGTGTATACCACAGACTCAAAATGCTATGGTTAAAAAATGCTGCTCGTTGTAACGAACGCGTCTCGCATACACCACCTTGTGCATCCAAAATTGCAATACGTTTTTTTCTCCAGTAACGGAAAAGTAAGCCCTTATCCTTTCTCTCTATGCTCCACACACTCGTCGAATCCAAAAAGTAATCCGGCAACATATGCCCACCCAACGTGCCCACATACAGCACCTTTTCAAGCCAGCGCGGTATTTTTGGCTCGCATGATACTTGTCTTGGCAAGCTGTCTGCGCTTTCACACTCTTCTACGGTACACGTAGCAAGGACTTCTTGTCGCAAGTTTGTCACATCAATATTCTTTTTCCAGAACTCCGGCCCTTGCAAAAAATCACCGTAGGCTTTCAAAATTATTCGTACATCTTGATAGCGATATGTGAGACATGCGAGCACTGTCTCAGCCAGCACAAAGCGGACAACATGTAAGGCGGCCTTTAAGCGATTATGAAACACGTATGTTTGGATAATCATATTTGAACGCAGTGCCAAATATTGCGTAAAAGCATTCTCCTTACCCTCAAAACAAGGATGCCAGCAACACGTACCGTTCAGTGTCACTATCTGAAATTTATTCATAATTGAAAACAGTATGTCGTCACCCCGCACAAAAAAGGGAAAGGCATAATGACGCACGGCAGTCAAAGGAAAGAGGAAGAACCACCATGCACCATACATATTCTCATACTCTGCTTCCACTTCGTTCTGACACACTGCAACAAAATTTCTTAAATCTAAGCCGTGATGCAAGGGACGATTGATTGTGTCATAATACGCCGCATTCTCATGTTGCACATAGGGTTGTTCCTTTTGAAGCATGGCACCCGCAATAGCCATACGATCATGAGTCGCGTAGGCGGCAAAGGCCTGTGCTCGAAATACTGACTCAATCGTACACTGTGCGTCATCGTCCATAAAAAGGCAGTGACTATACTGTTTCGCATCCTCAAGGTGCAAAAGCCCCCGCATAAAGCCGCCACTGCCGCCATAGTTGGGATTATGGATAAGGACAGCTCCTTGGACTTGATCGGCTTGTAAAGTTCTCCCATTGTCGATGACGATGACACCTACATTCTCAAGCTGATATTGCCTAATCCCATCAAGTAAGGCTTTGCAATTATTTACAAGCTCGGCCTCTCGCTGATATGTTGTAATAACAATGCCAAGACGCACATCCCTTAAAGGTGAGGCCTCCGTGACGTACTTTGCGCTGAAAAGGACGCTCTTCTCTTGAGCGTATACCTTAAAAAAAACGATGTCTTTTAGGCTAGTATCATCAGCATCAAGCGCGATATATGCACAATCCTTTGCAGAGCAAGCAAGTTCTGCGTGAGCGTGTTTGCGTGTATTGCCATACGTGTCGGCATTCATAATATCAACGCGCATACATCCGGTATACTCAATGCGCAGGTATATTTTCCTGATAGAAGTATACTTTTTCAACTTTGCAACATTCAAAATGTTGAAATATGTCCCAAAATTAATATTTGTGTGAGCATCTATATGGAGTGCACCGCACGAAGAAACTTCCGCCTCGCCTTGATAGTACAAATCGCGGACGCTAGACTCAGTGTCTTGCGGCAAGGTGCAGTGCATGAGGGTGTTCATCGCGCCCCACTCAATGCTACTGCTCCCATCTCACCGATGCCCATATACCACACAAAGCCGCCTTTGCGTGTTGCACCTTGCCATGCATTAAGAACCACACAGGTACTGCCGCGTAGCGCAGCAGAACCCACAGCGTAAGCATGCCATACAATTTATTTACGATAAGCTCGTTGCGTATCGTATAAAATGTGACTGTCGGGTTGTTCTCTGTAAATGCGTGATGCCATACAGCGAGCCCTTGTCGCGTATGCGTCGCTATGCCCCATCGTGTTTTTAAACGAAGTCCAAATTCCGCATCATCCGCACGTACAAAAAAGTCTAAGGGCAGCTCTCCGCGCGTCTCCACCGTCAGCGGATAACAGAAAAATGTCCATGCGCAATAATCGGCCTCTTCTTGTGGTGGTAACAGCATATCAAGGCGTTCAAGCCGCTCGCCGCGGCGAATGCCTACAGGGTGTGCCGGGTATCGTGCGCCCCATTCTACTATACAAGGCGGGTCGTCTTTATCGAGCATGACGCCGCCAAGTGCGTATTTCTCAGCACAACGCGCATAGCTTAAACACGCCGCAAGGCGCACAAGCATTTCTGGATCAAAATAAATATCGTCGTCCATGAGTAATACATGGCTGTAATCAGCACACGCGCCTGCCTCACGCATACCTCGGCCGAAACCGCCGGAGCCGCCTGTATTTTCATCATTACTAATCAGGCGAAAACGATTGCCCTGACTGCCATCGCCTGAAGGCATAATATCCAAGCGCGATACACTCTGACCATTGTCTACGACAATAACATCGTAGCACGATGGCGCCGTGCCAGTGCCCTTTGTAAAGTACTCCGAAAGTATTCTGAGGTTGTGCGCTAATTGCTCTTCGCGTTTGAATGTGCACATAACAATGGCAATGCGTGGGATTTGCACTGGCAATGAACGCGTCACCCATGCGCCGGAGAGCAGGACGCATGTCTCTCCTTGTTCTTGAATCTCAACAAATAGATATTCATAGGGGAGGTCGCAACTAAAGCCGTCACGCAAATAATCGCCGTTCGCAAAATCAATGTACTCAGACGCAATGCACACTTCTTCACCGTCACAAGAAAGGCCGTATACGCGCAACAGTCCCGAACCGTGCCCCGCAAGAACAAGACCTATCGCAGGAGTGCTCATGTGAAGTCTATAATGATTCAAGGGGAATATATTAAAGAAGGTGTTGAATTTCCAGACACGACAATGTGCTGCCTCTACCTCGTTCATACTTTCTTCTCTGCAAAACAGAACATCGCTACCCTTCCCTAATGCGAGAGGGGGTGAGAATATAAAATTTTGTAGCACGGTCGTATTCATCTTAAAAAAATAATCCCATCATGATGCCTGCGCTGAGTATATAATCAGTCGCGATGTGTACTCAAAAATCGCGATGGCAGAAATTCGCTGTACTAAACAGTGAACTTGGAAAATCTAATGAATAACATAGTAAAAGGCAAGTTTTTTTTTGAGGAAAAAAAACATTTAAAAAAACGACGACTTCAACCAACGCATGCCTTTTATCAGTGTGTATGGCGTGATGTACTCTTGGTAGTTGAGTGTTTTTATGTATTCGGCGTGTGGATGTTATATAGGGGTGTTTTGCCTCAAAGTGTGTCATGTGTATCTGCAGGTCGTTCTAATTTTCGTTTTTTTGGCACTAGCAAGATTTTCCCCTTCCTTCCCGCAAATCTTTCAAAAAGTCAATTGGGATGACGTGTTTGTATCCGCGAAGCTTGAAAAAAATGCTTGACATGTATCGTGCTTTAGCGTATTCGAAATGATATTTATGTCGAAAGAGCAAGGTGTCCATGTAGGAAATTATTTTCTGGAACATTTTTTGCATTCTTTGCTGGACGTCTTGTAGCTTTTGACTATAGAATCAACTTTTTTGAGTTTTTTTTAGAGCTTTGTCGTTTTTCCTGCAAAAGAGAAAACTGTAGCGATTGTAAGAAATTGAGAGACAGGGAACGCAAGCTGTGTTTAAGCAATATGAGGTGTTTTGAGAAGTAGGCATCGAGCGCAGGTGCTATGCGAAAGACTATGAGTATGCGCGCAAAGAGCAGCTAATTATCTAAAATAATACAAAAAGGGAGCTTAAATATGAGCAGTATCATCCTTCAACAGCCTCTTGCCGGTGTCACAACAAGCGTCATTCCAGAGGAGGTCACGTCTGTTACGCTTGATTTTGCTCCGGGTGATGCCTTAATGACGCGAGAGGAAGACTCTCTTGTCTTTTCTTTTGAAGACGGCTCCAGTATTCGCTTAGACGATTTCTACGGAAAATATGATTCCGAAAATCTTCCGGACTTTGTTATTGATGGTACGGTTGTTTCAGGCGCTGACTTCTTCGCTGTTTTCGCTGAAGAACTGCAACCTGCGGCAGGTCCCGGTGCCGGCGCTGCAACAGCGGGCTTCCGCTCCCGTGAATTTGCCATGGGCACGCTCCTTGATGGCACAGACAGTCTCGGACGACTCGACCAAGCACGCGCAGAAGGCTTCGACCCCGACCGCTTCATTGAGAGTGGCGGACTTTTGACGGGTCTTGACGGCAATGTTGCGCCAGAAATCAATATCGCCCCCCTAGTGAATCTTAGCGCTTCCGACCTGAATCTCAGCGTTGTGGAGGCAGGCGTTGAAGCCGGTGGCAATACCGCTACCACAGGCACACCCACCGCCGCAGGCCGTATCGTCGCGCTGGACTTTAATCGCGACAACCTCACCTATACCGTCACGGACGGCGAAGGCGAATATGGCGACCTCTCTCTTGATCCCAATGGAAATTTTATTTATACACTTGATAATGATCAAGAAAATACAAATTCGTTGAGTCTTGACGAAAGCATTACGGAAACCTTCACCGTCACAGTAAGCGACGGACGCGGTGGTACTGTGCAGCAAGATGTCACCGTTACTATTACAGGTACCAATGACCAGCCAAGCGTGAGCGTGGAAATGGCGGGCGATACCGTCAAAGAAGACACGCCCGATGTCACCGTCACAGGCACTATCACCGTTGTTGACCCTGACGGCGACGGCGACGAACTTACAGAACAGACGCTGAGCGTGAGTCAAGACGGCAAGGAAAGTTCTGCCACAGAGCCGGGCGGAGATGTGGTGCTTGAAGGCGTCTATGGCAATGTAACTATCGACGGCGAAACGGGTGAGTATACCTATGAATTAGGCGTTACCGATGCGCAAAAAGAAGCCGTGGACAAGCTTGAAAATGGCGACACCATGGAAGAGACTTTCACAGTCACGTCCACAGACAAGCACGGCGCCCACGATTCCCAAGATATCACCATCAATATAGAAGGCACCAACGATGTGCCCCGTATTTCTCTTGAAAACTCCGTTGTCAGCCTTGATGTGACGGAAAGCGGCGTGCTCGACGGCGGCAATACAGACACCGCAGGCAATCCCACAGCCGAGGGCAAGCTTGCCGTGACCGATGTCGAAGACCAAGACCTGACTTTCACCCTTGAGGACGGCGGCGACGGTACTTACGGCACCCTCACCCTGAATCCCGATGGCACCTACTCCTATACATTAAATAATAATGCCGACACAACACAGGCGCTAAACTCCGGTCAAAGCGTGACGGAAACATTCACTGTCGTTGTGACCGATGAGCAAGGCGGCACTGTTTCCCAAGATGTTGTGGTCAACGTGACGGGTACGAACGACAAGCCTATTATTAGCCTTGACAATACGGACTTTTCCTTTGTGGAAAATGAGAACGTCACCGCCACAGGCACAGTGACCGTGAAGGACGTGGATGCCGACGGCGACACCCTTGTTGAGCAGACCCTCAGCGTCAATGGCGCAGAAGCTCCCGAAGGCAGCGATACTGTGACCGTTGTGGGCAAGTACGGCAATATGGAGCTGGATGTCACGACGGGTGAGTACACCTACACTGTGGGTGTGACTGACGAGCAAAAGGCCGCTGTGGAGAGCTTCGCCGAAGGACAGGATTACACAGAAGATTTTACTGTACGCACCACAGACGCTCACGGCGCCTTTACGGAACAGCCTGTGAACATTACTATTACAGGCACGAATGACGCTCCCACTGTCAAGGCTGACGACCCGGCAAACCTTGACGGCGGTGCAGACGGTACGGGCATTGGCGTTGTGGAAAGCGGCGTGAAGGATGTGGACGGCGACCCCAACAAGGAATTTGCAGGCACGCCTGAAGTTTCAGGTACGCTTGATGTGAATGAGCTTGCCGAAGACGTGGACGAAGGCGCGAGCCTGTCCTTTGTGCCCACAACGCAGACGGGCGAATACGGCGAGCTTGAGCTGAACGAAGACGGCAGCTATACATATACCCTTGATAATAAGGACGGTGAAACCAATGCTTTGAGCGAAGGCGAGACCGTCACAGAGAAATTTACGGTGGAAATCACCGACGAGCACGGCGCCACGGTTGAAAAGCAGGTAGAAGTCACCATCACGGGGACAAATGACGTGCCGGAACTCACTGTCGCACCGACGGACAGTCTGGTGAAGGAAGATACGGATAACCTCACCGCCACAGGCAGCATCACTGTTGTGGATCCCGACGGTGACGGTGATACCCTCGCTGAGCAAACCCTCAGCGTGACCCAAGACGGCAAGGAAAGCTCTGCTACAGAGCCGGGCGGCGATGTTGTGCTTGAGGGCGTCTATGGTAATGTGACCATCGACGGCGAAACGGGCGAGTATACTTACGAATTGGGCGTCACAGACGAGCAAAAGGCCGCAGTGGATAAGCTGGAAAATGGCGACGTTATGGATGAAACATTCACTGTCACCACCACAGATGCCCACGGCGCCCACGATTCGCAAGATATTATTATTAAAGTAGAAGGCACGAACGACGTGCCCCGTATTTCCTTGGAGGATTCCGACATTGTCCTTGACGTGAAGGAAAGCGGCGTGCTTGACGGTGGTAATACTGCCACCGATGGCAGCGCGATTGATACGGGTAAGCTTGTTGTCAGCGACATTGAAGGCCAAGACATGACCTTCTCCTTGGAAGGGGACGGCGCTGGCAGCTATGGCACCTTTACGCTCAACGCCGACGGCACTTATTCTTATGAATTGAACAATTCCTTGGACACGACGCAAGCGCTGAACTCCGGTCAAGGCGTCACAGAGAAATTTACTGTCACCGTGACAGACAGCCAAGGCGGCAAGGTCTCCCAAGAGGTTGTTGTCAATGTGACGGGCAC
>CAYJHT010000050.1:0-9890 GCA_964369615.1 uncultured Desulfovibrionaceae bacterium | reverse complement strand
AAACTTTTTTTGGGAAAAAAAAGCTTTCCCCCCACACCCCCCTTCAAAAAAACCAATTGTTTAGCTAGACAATCGGCGCTCTCGAATGAAAAAAAGATGTTTTGTATTTTTATGTAAAAAACCTGTTTGAGATCTTCAAAAGAGTGGTAAAATGCAAAAGCATTTATTTAGAAACAAAACAGCCCCTAAACAATAGGTGCTTTACTTGGAAAAACGTAAAAGCTTTAAGAGAAAAAAACTCCTTGGGAGGTAAATAGACATTGGCTTCTGAAAAAATGAGTGTTCTCTTTATGCGTGACAGCGGTGAGTCGCGTCGATTTCGTATACACCGAGTTTTCTTTCGTTGGATACTGTTCATATTTTTTATCCTTTGCCCCCTTCTTTCTGCGGGTAGTCTTTGGTTTGCGCATTCTCTATGGGTAAAAAATGTGGATCAACAAGAGCATATTGAAACCCTCATGCAAATGAACGCACAAGCCATAGCCAACGCGGAACGCTTGGAGCATTTAGAACTCTTGCTTGTGATGGATACAGAAATCGCCGAAGATGTCCTCAGTAACATAAGCAAAGAGCATGCGCAGCGTCCTATTGCAACACAGCATGAGCCACCCTCGCAAGCTCCCACAACGAAGACAAATGCCCCTCCACGCATTGACGAACAAGATGCCGCACAACAAGAAGGGCCGGGACACGCTGATTTTCCAGCAATCAACAGCGGTGAAGTGCTTGTGGAATCCGTCAATAGTCGGCTTGTAGCCCCCAACAGACTGCGCACAGCATTTGATATCCGTAACCCCGGCGAAGAAACACTCTCCGGCGTGGTAAGTTGTATTTTAAGTCTTGCCAATGGGCAAACCGTAAACTTAGCATTTATACCTGAAAAAGCAGGTTTTTATCGTATTCAGCGTTGGAAACGCGCTGTCCTTGTTGCAGATATTGATGGGAATTTTGATATGATGAACGCACAAGTCATCATTGAAATACACAATGAAGAAAAAGTGCTTGTGTATCGTAATATCTTTCCTATAGAACAAAAATGATCAGAGAGCGTTTCTATTGTTCGATTTTATTTGCATTGTTTCTTTTTTTGACACAGCCTTCATCCTACAAGGCCTTATAGGGAGCTTACATGTCACGGATTTTTCTTTCACTACATCCATACTATGAGGGCGGCCCCATTGTGGGACGTAAGCAAGCAAATCTTGGCTTTATTAACGGGCTTTTTCGCCGAGACCCTTTTGATATATACCATTTTTTTGTTGATAACCCAAAGGCATTGATGAGATTATGGGAAGATGTACCAGAGGCGGCGCCGCTCCTCGATAGGGGCGCGTTACAAGCTTTTGCACGCACAACCCTGCCCCGTCGCCTAAAGACTGTGCCTTATTCTGTGTGCCATTTTTCAGACCCTATGACGGAATTTATTCCCCTGTGCCGCGCACGCAATCTTTTATCCCCCCATATTTTCCCGATAACTGCGGTGAACCACACAATCAGCTATACAGAGCATGCGGAAAAGACGCTTGCACACGTATGGGAGGGCTGCTCTCCTCGTGACGGCGTAGGCGTGACCTCCTTTGCAAGTAAGCAAATCATGGAGGGATGGTATAATCATGCGCGCACAGTCTACAATTTACCTGAGGCTTGGCCGCAGCCGCGCTTAAAAATAATTCCCCTAGGCGTTCCTGACCCCGCTCTTGGTGGCAATGAGGCTCTGCGCAATGAACTGCGCGAGCGCCTGAAGGTAGAGCCAAACACAGTTATGATTTTGCTCTATGGGCGTATAAGCCAGGCGGACAAGATGGACATGCGTCCCTTATTCAGTGCCTTACGACGCGTTCGCCTGCGTCATCCTGACTTGAAATTCTTCCTTTTTCTTGCAGGTGCCATGAAGCAAGACGACCCCATTAAGGAACAACTATTGGACTTATCAAAGGCATGGAATATTCCCTTTGGTGTTGCGCCTAATCCTTCGCGTAACTTAAAAAAACAGCTTTTTGCAGCCTCAGACGTTTTTGTGTCCCCGACGGATAATATCCAAGAAACATTCGGCTTGACTCTTGTGGAGGCTGCGCAGTCTGGCTTGCCTGTGATTGCGAGCGATTGGAATGGATACAAGGATATTGTGGTGCATGGAGAAACGGGCTTTCTCATTCCCACGGTTGCGCCTACAGATACGCCGTATTTGGACAGCGTTTCACGTATTCTTTTTAATCAATTACACCAACTTTTGCGCAGTCAGCAAACGATTATGCATGTCCCCTTGCTTGAGGAGGCTCTCGTGCGTCTTCTTAAAGACAAAGATTTGCGCACACGTATGGGAGCTGCGGCGCGAGAGCGCGCGCAGAGATTATATTCCTTTGACAATGTTGTGGATCGTTGGGTAGAGTTTTGGGAGGAGTTAAATAACACTCCCATAAGCGCTGAGCAAGAAGCTGTCATTCGTGGTGCAAAGCATCCACACACCTTAGATTATGGTAAGGTTTTTGCTTGTTATGCAACGCACCATTTAGATGATGCGACGCTCTTGCAGGTGACAGATTTAGGCACTGCCTTTATTGCGCGTAAGGCGCCTTGGAATAATTTTGCTCTTGCCTCCGTAAATTTGAAGGAAAAGCTCTTACATAGTCTTATGGCTGTAATCCAGAGCGGCTGCACCTTTGCGCATGTATTAGAAGCAGCCACGCAAAGCGATTGGGGCGAGGATAAGAGCGAAGAAAATTTGTGTCGTCATATTTTATGGCTGATTAAGCAAGACCTTGTAGAATGCGTTTTGCCTGAATAGTATGGGGGAGTGTGAATCACATGCTTTGCTTAGGAATTGAAAGCTCGTGTGACGAGACAGCGCTTGCCCTTGTACGGGACGGAGTGCTTGTAGATGCGGTACTTGCGACGCAAGAATCTGTACACGCAATTTTTGGAGGTGTAGTTCCAGAAATTGCATCGCGCGAGCATTATCGCTTTATAGGTGTTTTATACGACACGTTGATGCAGCGTGCAGGCGTGAGCGCGTCTGATATTGATATATTCGCTGTTTCTCGTGGTCCTGGTCTTTTAGGCTCCTTGCTTGTGGGAGTTGGCTTTGCGAAGGGTCTTGCTTTTGCGGCGCAAAAGCCCCTACTTGGTATTGATCATTTGCAAGCGCACTTGTTAGCGTCGGGCTTGGAGCAGCCTTTGACTTTTCCGGCCTTGGGTGTGCTTGTATCCGGTGGGCATACGCATTTATATCGGATGGAGAATATCTCAGAAGATTCAGAGAATGTGTTGCCATCATTTCAGGTACTTGGTCGCACACTTGACGACGCGGCGGGAGAAGCGTTTGACAAGGTCGGCAAACTTTTAGGACTGCCATATCCTGCGGGACGTCTTTTAGATGCTCTTGCAACTCGCGGTCGCAAGGAGTGTGAGACTGCTTTGTTACCAAATTTTCCTCGTCCTTATTTAGATAATGATAATTTGGATTTTAGTTTTAGTGGTTTAAAGACAGCAGCAAGTGCCTATATATCTGCAAATAAAGAGGCTTTAACATGGCATAATGACTATGACGGGCGTAATATTGACACAGCGCCTGTGGCATTATGTGGCATGTGTGCGGCTTTTAATGAAGCTGTTGTTGATACTTTATGTAAGAAAGTTGAGCGTGCATTGTCTGTCCATGAGGATATTGGGACGCTTATTTTGGCAGGGGGCGTAGCGGCAAATTCTTTATTGCGCGAACGCTTGGACGAGAGCATCCTTTGTCGCGGCGGGCGTTTTATTGCGCCTAGTGCCGCTCTTTGTACGGACAATGCAGCAATGGTAGCCTATGCAGGCTGGCTTTATGGGCGAGCAGGGTATCGCCATGATTTAAATTTTTCTGCCTTTGCGCGTGGACAGCGTATAGCCGACGATTGGCGTTGTATCAGGCTTACTACTTGAATTGGAGAGGTATAAAGTGACCTTATTATCTCAGAGTATTAATAGTGTTTTGTGGCAGTACGGGCGTCTTACAAAATCTGCAGAGAATTTTGCTCAGCGCGTACAGACAATGGATAGTGAGCCTTTAGCTGAGTTGCATTATTATCGTTCGCGCGCGCGCAGGCCCCTGGATATAGCACAAGTTGTTCCTGTGCGATGCTCTTTTGCACTTGCGTGGATGTATTACTGTATGGGAAAAATTCACTGGAAAAATGGGTATCTTGCCTCAGCGATTGCGAGTTTGGGCATTTCTTATGAGCTGGATGCGAATATGCGCCATTTTCCTCATTATAGTGATACGGTAAAGCGGCGAGCGGAGCGTACTTGCGCGATTGCACCGCCTCTGCCATCGCGCCATTATGCGCGTGCTTTTCAGACAAACGATAAATATCTTTCGCTCAAGTGGAATCATTATTTGTCCTTATACGATAAGATATTTGCAGATTTTAAAAGACGCGCTTTACCTGTAAGCTTGCTGGAAATTGGTGTGAATAATGGAGGCTCATTAGAAATTTGGCGAGAATATTTCCCTAAGAACTCAGAAATTGTCGGTGTTGATATCAATCCTTTGTGTCAGCACCTTGTGTTTAACGAGGGGATAACATTTATTTTGGGTGATGCGACAAAGGAAGAGTTTATTTCTGAGCACTTTGCTGAGAAGCAATTTGATATCATCGTTGATGATGGTTCGCATATGCCCGCGGACGTAATATCCTCGTTTAAGTATTTATTCCCGCGCTTAAAGTGGGGTGGTCTTTATATTATTGAGGACACTTCGACAGCCTATTGGCATGGATATAATGGCTCTATATATAGTAAAGATACGCATATTGCCTTCTTTCAATCGCTTGTTCACGGTGTCAATTTCGCGTATGTTGAACAGGACGAATACGAGGGAATAAAGGATGAGATTGACTATTTGCGCCAGATATCAACGGAAGTTGCGAGCATCACGTTTTATGCCAATGTGATTGTTATTGAAAAGTTTGCTGAAAGACGCGCGACCTTTTTGCAGGATATATTTTCGCAAGGGGTTGAGACAGTAACAAATATGTTTAGCACGCAAGAGAGATTTACAAAAAATTCTCCCATATTACGCCTTTACAGGCGTTAGCATTTGATAATTTAGAAGGTTTTTATATGCATACACTAGTGACTTCATTTTTAGGGCGAGATTGTCCCGGAGTTGTAGCAGCGGTTGCAGGCTTGCTTGAAGTGTCGCGTTGTGACATTGTGGCAGTTTCCCAAACTATTTTAGCAGGCGAGTTTGCAGGTATTTTTACTGTGGAAGCTCCGGACGATCTTGACGTGCTTACTTTGCGCGATTACTTGCAACAAGGACTTGAAGAGAAAAAGGTCGATCTTTCCGTGATTGTACGTCCTGCTATGAAGAGTGCATGGGGGGCGGATAAGGCCTGCTCACCCTTTGTTGTGACAGCCAATGGCCCTAAGGGTACTGGGCTTGTTGCGGCGATTAGCAATGTTTTTGCGCGCCATAGCGTAAATATAGAGAGTCTCACCGCCATTCAGGATAAAAGCGTTGCGGCACAAGTGGCGAACGAGGCTGGTAATACTTATGACACGCATGCGTTGCTTGTATTTGAGGTTATGGTGCCGGAGGCTGTAGACATGCGTACATTGCGTCGCGAGCTTACAAAACAAGGGCAAAAGCACAATCTGCATGTGAGTGTTCAACATAAAGATATTTTTGAGGCCATGCACAGGGTCTTGCCAATTTAGTTGTGCTAATGCCAATGTTTTGTTTCGTCGGAAAGACTTGTGGGGGGAAAGCTTTTTTTCCTAAAAAAAGTTTCCCCCCAAGAAAAAAACTGAAAAAATAAAAAAAGCTTTTAGATTTTACAAGGCACGAGGCGCTTTTTAATAATCGCGCCGATGAGCCTTGCTTTTTTTTGAATTTTTTTTAATACTCCTCTAAAGCAGATTAAAGACCTGCCGATATGTAATTTGACGAAAGCCTGAATAGATTAGGTGTCTCGTGGAGGGTGTATGGCTATCAGTTTGCACTACAACAGCGTCGCGTCCATGTTAACCATGAAGCTCACTGGACATTACACTGATTTTTTTAAGACAGTAGAAAGGCTCGCATCCGGCAATCGCATCAACCATGCCGCCGACGATCCCGCAGGATTGTCCGTGAGCAGTTTTTTGCGCACTAATATTTCTGCACTCGGACAAGGAGCGCGAAATGTAAATGATGCTATCTCACTCATGCAAACCGCCGATGGCGCCATGCAACTCATAAACGACACCCTCGTGCGCATGAAAGAGATCGCTATGCAAGCAAGCACAGGGACATACAATACTGGGCAGCGCGCAGCGATGAATGAAGAATTTCAAGCTCTTGCCAATGAAATTACACGCATAGCCACGATGACGGATTTTAATAGCAAAAAGCTACTTGACGGCTCCTTGGCAAGTCCGTATGATGGGAACACGTTGACATCGACAGGGGCTGTACGAGTACATGTGGGCAACGATTCCACGGATTTTTATGACCTTATGATTGAAAGCGTCACCGCCGTTGCGCTTGGGCTTGGCTATGATGTGGGCGATGCCACATTGCCGGGATATGCCATTAGTACACAAGAACAAGCGCAAACTGCTATAGTTGCTGTGGCGGCTGCCATAAAGCGCGCTACTGACGTACATGAAAGCATCGGCACTTCGCAAAATCGTTTGGCGGCAACAGTAAAACACCTTGCTGTACACATAGAGAACTTAACGGCGGCAGAATCACGCGTGAGCAATGCAGACATTGCGCAAGAAATGATACGCTATGTACGAGATAAAATTGTCACACAAACGGCGACAGCGCTTTTTTCACAAGCGAACTCAATGCCGTCAATGGCCTTAACATTATTAAAGAACGGCATTGCAACCTCAGACAACACCCGAAAGGAGAGCACGCCGCAGTCATCGCCCGAGAGTGCTGCGCCTTCAAAGGCTGCGCACCTGTCCAATCAAACAGATATGGGCGCAGAGCAAAAAACGACTGTGCAAAGGGCAAGCACAAATACACCGATAAAAGCCCTTAAAACTGCGCCCCTAAAGACGCCTGTATATGTGGAGACTGTCAACACAATGCCGACACAGGAAAGGGCGCAACAAAATAAAATAGAAACAAAGCTCAACGTCGAACGCGTTGACGCGTACACACAAAATACTGAAAGGTACTCATCCTTCCTTGACAAAGCATAGTAAAAAGTACTAGCAGGAATGTGTTGCGTGGAAGAAATGAAGGTAGTGAGCAAGGTAAACGAAAGCTTTTAAGCTCCTTTAAAAAATTTTTAAGAAGCATCAGAACCAACTAAGAGAACACAGTTGGGAGTGTCAATAAAGAGACGCTTTACGTGGTACGCTTCTTGCTTAACTTTCTGTGCAAGCACTGAACAAGGGCGGTAAGGAAAAAAATTCCTGCCATAAAGTAGCCCCCCCAGAGGCGCACCCAAGATCATAAGCTTGCTACAGGATAACATGGAAAGTGACATGCCCCGCATGTCCTCACAAAACTTAATCGCTCCCCCTTAGGGAGCTATGTCGGCGAAAGATTGCAAGGAAGCAATCGTGCTATTTCAGCTTCGCTAGGCGTCAAAACATTCAAGGAGGAATGTTATGTCAATGGTAATCAATCACAACCCAATGGCCCTTAACTCTGCTAACACCCTTACCACGCATTATGGCAACTTGTCCACGTCTACTGAGCGTCTGTCTTCCGGTCTACGGATTAACAGAGCTGCTGACGACGCAGCAGGCCTTGCCATTCGCGAACTTATGCGTGCTGACGTCACCGCTTTGAACCAAGGCGTGCGTAACGCAAATGACGCTATCTCCCTTCTGCAAACCGCAGACGGCGCTATGGCTGTCATCGATGAAAAGCTCATCCGCATGAAAGAGTTGGCAGAACAAGCAGCCACTGGTACGTATACCTCTACACAGCGTGCCATGATCGACTCTGAATATCAGCAAATGGCTTCTGAAATCACACGTATTTCAAATGCCACTGATTTCAACGGCATTAAGTTGATGGACGGTTCCTTGAGCGGAACTCACAATGGTGCAGGCCTTAATTCAACAGGCGAAATGCTTGTCCACTTTGGCCCCATGAATGACTCCGCTGAAGATTATTACTACATCAAGATTGGATCCACAACATCCAGTTCCTTGGGTCTTGGTAACAGCAGTGAAGCAGGTGACGGTTTTGACATCTCCACTCAGGATACTGCACAAAAGGCTCTTGAAGCTGTTGATGCTGCTATCGTGTCTAAGGATAAAATCCGCGCACACCTTGGTGGCCTCCAAAACCGCTTTGAAGCTACTGTGCAAAACTTGACCGTGCAGTCTGAAAACTTGGCTGCTGCTGAGTCTCGCATTTCGGACGTCGACGTTGCTTCAGAAATGACCAACTTCGTGCGTAACCAGATCTTGACCCAGTCTGCTGTGGCCATGCTCAGCCAAGCAAACTCCATGCCTCAAATGGCTATGCAGCTTATTGGCTAAGTGTAGGGTATTCGTATATGCGGGGGAATTACTCCCGCATATACAAAAAGATAAAATATCCTCGGAAAATCTGGGTTTCCGAGGATATTTTTTTGTTATCCCTCTCACTCCATTACTTTACAGCGTATCTTTATGAAAGAAATACATGTTTATGCCATAAGTCTTGGCTGCGCAAAAAATCGCGTAGACACAGAACATGCGCTTGGTGCCTTGCCTTTGCCCATCAAACTTGTGCCGCATCTTGGGCGCGCACATATCATTTTTATAAATACTTGCGGTTTTATATTGCCTGCTGTCCAAGAATCTGTACGCACTGTCCTTGAAAGCATAAACCACCGTGAAACACTCAAAAAAAAACCACTACTCGTCGTCGCAGGCTGCCTTGTAGGGCGCTATGGTCAAGATACCCTCGCACCAGACTTACCAGAAGTTGACCTTTGGCTCCCAAATACCCGCAAAGGCGACACAACACATGTTTGGGCAGAGCGCATAGCTTGCGCCCTCAACATAACACTCCCCACACAAAACACCTCAAACCACACGCTCGCACGCTTGCTTGATACCTCGCAAAAATCCTTTGCCTACCTCAAGGTCAGCGACGGATGCAAGCATGCCTGTTCATTTTGCACCATCCCCTCCATACGCGGAAAGTACCGCTCAACACCACTTACACAACTTGTGTATGAAGCACAGCACCTCTTAGATACAGGCATAAAAGAACTTGTCCTCGTCGCACAAGACCTCACCGCATGGGGCACAGACCTTGATCACAAAAATGGCATCCAAGAACTTCTTGAATCACTCCTCAAGTTGAACGGCCTGCACTGGTTGCGCCTTATGTACCTCTACCCTGCCGGATTAACAGATGACCTACTTACATTTATCGCGCATGCAGGCAAGCCCCTCCTCCCTTATTTTGATATCCCACTCCAGCACGCGCACACAGATATTTTACAAAGCATGGGGCGCCCCTTCGCCAAAGATCCTCGAAAAGTTATTGACCGCGTTCGCCACTATGTCCCCCACGCCGCCCTTCGCACCACATTTATTGTAGGCTTCCCCGGTGAAAACGACGCACACTTTAACGCACTTAAAAACTTTGTTCAAGAAACACGCTTCCAACACATGGGCGTTTTTGCTTATCAGCCGGAAGAAGGCACTCGCGCCGCCCTCATGCCCCATCAAGTACAAGACAACCTTAAAGAGGAGCGACGCGCTGAACTTATGAGCATACAACAAGATATCAGCGCCGAACTTCTAGAAACATATGTCGGCACTCGCGAGCATATCCTTATAGACGCCCCCCATGACGAATGGCCGGGACTGCACAAAGGACGCGCATGGTTCCAAGCCCCCTCAGAAGATGGTATAACCTACATAAGCGGCGATAACCTTCACGCTGGTGACCTCGTAGA
>CAYJHT010000049.1:0-10061 GCA_964369615.1 uncultured Desulfovibrionaceae bacterium | reverse complement strand
AAAACTTAAAAACTTAAAAAATAAAAAAGTTTTCCCCAAACCTCTTTCAAAAAACAAAATTAGAATGCCGCGATAGTGCTGAGAGCTTGAAGAAAGAGTCTCTTGCGTGCGTGCTTGCCCTTAAGGTATGCCATATACTCTGTCCATTCGCTTTGTAAATCTTGTGCCAACAAGCATGCATGTATTTTCCGTAAATAGGCACACGCTGTCGCATAGGCGTCTTTAGTGGCGATGGAGATAGTATTTTCTGCAAGCTTTTTCCACAGTGTTACAGCCACATCTGCATGCTTTTCTTGGAGTGCCTTCGCGATTGAATCAAGGAAATACGCGTCAAAATTGCTTCCTTTCGGTATCATTTTATACCAATGCAAGACATCATCAGCACTTTTTTCTGCAATGGCTATGTTCAGAAGCACACGCAGATCTGGAAATGCTTGGTACTGATTCTTGGGGATGTGTACGTTTATTTTTAGGTCTGCCGGCCATGCTTTGTGCTTCCATGGGAGAGTGCCCTCAACGAGATAGCCCAAAAGGCATGTGCGCACATTCGCGACTAAAGAAGCATCTGGTGACAATGTGGGGGAAGAGGCTGCTTCAAGCTTGCTTGTCGTGGAAAGGCATTGCGTAAAGTTCTCCTCAGACCTTGTTTGCGCAAATGCAATGACTTCCTCTGGTAGCAGTGCCTTCCAGTTTTCTTGCTTTTCATATATCGTTCGCTGTTGCTCTTTCAAAATAGACGCCGAAGCGCCCTTTTCTGCTTTGAGCCCTTTTGCAATCCATTTCAGGCCCTCATCATACTTTCCTTTCTCGATACACTGACGAACAAGCGTTTTGTAATCATTTGTCAGCAGGGCTTCCGTTTCATGGAGCAAAACTATATCATCCTGTCGCCCCGAACGCTCTAAAGCAAATGAAAGCCAGTGGATGATTTTTTTTCGTTCATAGGTGCTCACATTTCCAAGCTCGTTCTGCGAATGCTTTTCCAAGAATGCAGCGGCAATGCCCCAGTCAGCCTCGCTGTATTCTTCATGAAGAAAGGACTCAAAGTCCCCCGAAAGCCCATACTCTTCTTTTAACACAAGAGTCAGCGCTACAATAATTTTGTCTGAGACAGGACGCTTTGAAGCACGCAGAGCCTTCAGAAAAATTTCAAGGCATTGTTCTAATTCGTCCCCCGTATCACCATCATCGACGCATTCATCCATCTCATCTTGCAAGACCTCAAGAAAGTGATTAAGTTCATTTAAGAGCGCGTCTTCATTGCCGGATTCAATAAATAAGTTCATAATTTCGCGTGCTTTTGAAAAATCAGAAATAATAGAATCCGACCATGAATCATACTCACCCTCATCGGCAGCACTTTCCAAAGCCGCACGAAATTTTTTCACAAGAAGTGGCACGTCTGCTGTCAGAGCATCTACTTCACGATCAAGATGTGTGCACAATTCTGGTATCTTCGGCATCAATTCATAGATTTTATGTAAGAGTTCTTCCTTTGTCATAGCAGAAAGATAGCTTTGCACCCTTGCCGCAATTGTCCCGTCACTCAGTTGCGGATTGTGTGAAAGTTGCGGGATGCCGTCATACATCTGTTCAAAGAAATCTGCGAAATCCTCCGGAAAAAGCATCAGGCGCTCATCTTCCTCATGCAGAGGCGCTACAGATTGCCCCTTATTCACGCATTCTATGTATTCTAACAGCGCCGCCACCCCGTGCTTACAATCCAAGGAATATGGACAGGTGCAATGCGATTCAAGGTCACCGTCACAATCTCTGAGCACTGCCACAGAATAGACAGCATTCCCCTTCACATTTGCCACAAAGGTTCCGTTCGGCAAAATGGCAAGATCGCTCACCCTCTTTTCTCGTTGGTAATTCACACCGCGCTGTACAAGCCTCTCACCAACCCAATCAATGATATCGTCCATGGAAAGACTGTCTATACCGGGAAACTTGATTGCAGACTCAGACATAAGATCTCCCACAAAAAGAGTTTAAAAAAGGAGGTGGCAAAAGCCCCCTCCTCAATTTTTCAGACAAAAAATGCGTATTAATTATTGTTGTCGTATAATATCAAGGCAATCATTTCAAGGTCATCAACACTCGTATTTTCAAGCCCGTGGGACTCGCCATTTTTACAGATAGCTACATCCCCCGCATCCACAGGCATGGGCGTCCCATTATCATGATAGATGCCCTCGCCTTTCAGTATATAGTAAACCTCACCCTCGCCCACGTGCTTATGCACGCCAATGGACGCGCCCGGTTCTAAAATCACGTGGTTAAACAAGCGACCATTGCCGTAAAACTCCTCGTCACCGCTCAAAAGCAGATGTGCTCTCACAATACCTTCACCGCCAAAGGCACGCTCCTTCTCCAGAAACTCCCGTTCATGAGCCTTACGAATCATATCGCCTCCCGCTGTTTTAAAAGGTTTTTGTCAAAGCTGTGGATTGAAACTCTATGGCATCTTCAAGCACACGCCCAATACCCAAGAGCTCTCCTTCCGAAAAGGCACTCCCAAGAATCTGCATGCCCACAGGCAAGCCACTCTCATTCCCAAGACCTACAGGGACAGATAAACCCGGCAAGCCCGCCAAGTTCAAAGAAAGAGTGTAGATATCCATGAGATACATTTTTAGTGGGTCCTGACTCATACTGCCAAGCGGCCATGCTGTCACAGGCGACGCAGGCCCGCAAATAACATCACACTTTTCTAGTGCGTCATAATAATCCTGACGAATAAGTCGGCGCACTTGCGCAGCTTTGCGGAAATATGCGTCATAATAGCCAGATGACAAGACATAAGTCCCAAGCATGATACGCCGCTGCACCTCCTGCCCAAAGCCCTCACTGCGCGAACGCACAAAAACATCGAGCAAATTCTGCGCATCTTCCGCACGCGCCCCATAGCGGATGCCGTCAAAACGCGCTAAGTTCGAACTCGCCTCCGCCATAGCAATAATATAGTAGGCCGCGATAGATTCTTTTGTATGCGGCAGCGTCACGTCCACAAGCTCCGCACCCAAGTCTTGCATGACGCGCAAAGCGTCCCTGCATGCAGAGTCCACTTCCGCATCAAGACCCTCTGCGAAAAATTCCCGAGGCACACCCACGCGTACGCCCTTTAAATGTGTACGCGCATGCACGTCATACACAGGCACAGGGCGCGGATCAGAGGTATTGTCACGAGAATCATGCCCCGCAATCACCTGCAACATCAAGGCGCAGTCCTCCACAGAACGACACAAAGGACCTACTTGGTCAAGAGAAGAGGCATAAGCAATCACACCATAACGCGACACGCGACCATAGGTCGGCTTTAAACCCACACAACCACAGAGGGATGCAGGCTGACGAATAGATCCGCCCGTATCAGAACCCAAGGAGCCAAAGCACTGACCCGCCGCCACCGAGGCCGCAGAACCGCCACTCGAACCGCCGGGCACACGCGTCACATCCCAAGGGTTTTTTGACGCAACAAAGGCAGAGTTTTCCGTGGCAGAACCCATGGCGAACTCATCCATATTGTTCTTGGCAAGAATAACGGCTCCTGCCTCGCGCAAAGCATGAACCACGTGAGCGTCATAAAATGGCACAAAGTTGTGCAATATCTTGGAGCCTGCCGTTGTCGTCAGACCCTTCGTACACATGACGTCTTTTACGGTGACAGGTACGCCCCACAAGGGCTTCGAAGCGTCCGGTCCCCTTGCATCCATAGCACGCGCAAGCTCACGCACACTCTCGTCATCTCGATGCAAAAGAGCGCTGATATGCGGCTCCGTTGCGTCCATACGAGTAAGACACGCACTCACAGCCTCTTCCGCCTTTATATCCCCTTGTGCCAAGGCCGCACGCACGCCGGCAAGACTCATATTGTATATACTCATGAAATGTCCCATATTCCTCAAAAAGACTCGTTACACAATGCGCGGTACGCAGAAATAAATGTCGTCAGTAGCAGGCGCATTGCCAAGGATATCCTTGGCATCACGCGCATGACTTTTTGCCACATCCTCCCGCAGCACACTCTCATGCAAAACGGGACTGTACAATGGCTCCACTCCCTCCGTGTCCACTTGTGACAAGGTGTTCATGTGCCCCAAAATATTTGCAAATTGACCCGCAAAAAGCTCTTGCGTCTCTTGAGGAATGTCCAAACGTGCAAGCTTTGCCATCTTTTGCACGTCTTCTGTCGTTATAGGCATAATATAATCCTTTTATCCAAATATATTATTCATTTGTCGCTTTGCGCGCCGCATTGCGACGCGTTTCAAAGCGCGTTAAGGCATGAAGACGCTTTTGATGGAAAACAGCCGTATCCGCAAGCGTAATGCCACCTTCTGTAAGATTAAACACAAAAAGCTTCTGCATCGCACGCCCCTGAGGCGTCCAGCTCAAGGGTGCCATCGCCCAAGGCATGGCCTGCGCCGCTTGCAAGCGGCTATTGAGCTCTTGCGCACTCAAAGCGTCATTTAAGGCAAGGTTCGCCCCAAAACGCACAAAATCATAGCCCAAGCCCATCCAGAAGTCAGACACGCCATAGGCGTTCAACACAGCAGGCGTCTTGCCCGGATTCCACGCGCCGGGAAAAATAGCAAGAGCATAGTTCGCCGTATTTGCCGTGGTACCGCCGCCCATTAGACTCTGTTCCCACAAGGAAGTGCCCATAAGCACTTGCTTGTCGTCACCGTTAAATTGAAAAGCCGCTGTTATAATGTCCATGCTCTTCCACGAGTCCGGCAAAAATACACCGCCAAAGGACGCCGTAGAAAGAGGAATACTGCGCACCCGCTCAGGTTGCAATAACTCTGCCGCAGATTTCGTCCACTGACTCACACTTTGCGGGTCATAACTCACAGCGTGAACACTGCTGCCCTGTGACTGCGCCGCCTGCGTAAATATTTCATTCATACGCGTGCCATAGTTATCCGACGGATAAAATGACCCGTAAGAGGTCACACCAACACTGCGCGAAAATTCCAAAAGCGCATCTACTTGGTCATGAGGACTCGGGAAAAAACGCCACGCCACAGTCCCTTCATCTTGCCCAGATAATGCCGGCAAAAACGCAAATACACGCCGATTTTGTAAGGCAGGACTCGCCTTCGCCTGCGCATACAAGGACGATTGCATAGGACCGCCAACGACAACGCATTGTGCAGGCAAGGCCGCCACCTCCTGCATCCACTGTGCTTGCGTTGTATCTATGAAACGCAAGTCCACCGTGGCGCCAAGAGTTGAAAGCTCCTGTTGCGCCGCCTCCGCACCCATGCGCAAGCGATGCGCAAAGGGCATAATAGGCCCGCTCGCAGGCAAGGCCAACACAAGGCAGGTATCTTGATAATTCGCAGAAGCCGAAACAGTCGGCGCTGTTGGCGTCATCGGCAATAAAGGCGTCCCTGTTGTTCCTGATCCTGCCAAGGTTTTCGTCACCAAGGAAGGATCGGCAAAAAGTCCTTCTTCCTTCAAACGCGCTTGGATATGGGCAGGCACCGCCTGACCACGACGCATTTGCTCCAAGAAAATAAGCGTCGCAGGAAATGTGACACTCTGTGACGCGCCCAACTCCTGACTTAATTGCTGCAAGGTGCCACTTGTCATATAGCGAACTTCATTGAGCGCCGTGTGCTCCAAATGCTGCTGTTGCGCAACATCGCGCCCCACATAGAGGCTGTGCATAAGCCCCATCGCTTGCACACTGTTCGGCGCAGACCACGAACGACCCATAAGAATGAGCGCCGCCTGTCCGCGTAAATCCGCAGGACGCGCCTTGTCATCCCAAACCATTCCCGCCTGCTCAATAGCCTGTCGCGGTGGCAAAAGACTCACACTCGTAAGCCATGCATTTTGCCACGGCACCGTGGCGTCGGCTCCGGGCAACATACGCGCCCACTGCTCAAGCGCGTCAAGAGCGCCGTGCGGTCGCCCATTACGCGCCGCCGACAAGGCATAGCGCTCCCACGCCTCCGTCTGCTCAACAGAAGGTAAAGTCATCTTCGTCGCCCGTCCGTATAGATGCTCAGCCTCTTGAAATGACGCGCGATTCCACGCATCACGTGCCTCAGCTATGACATCATTGGACGCAGGCGGCAAATTGTCCGACGGCCCTATCTGCTGCATAAAACCGTCCACACAGCCAACCAAGACAAGCAGACAACACAGAAACACACTCGAACGCAATGCGACAAATAGCTTCCGCTGACCGGCGGTTCTTGCAAAAAAATCCCGATCTCCCCAAACACGTATCTTGCTGGCAGCACGATTCATAACAGACTCTTACAGTTGAATGTGAAAAAAATATCTTATTGCTCTTGAAGCCACGCCAAAGCCTCTTCAAGCTTCAACGTTCCCTCATAAAGCGCACGACCGCTTATGACCCCTTGCAAAACACCATCCAATGACAAATGATGCAAGGCTTTTATGTCCTTAAGTGTCGAAACCCCACCGGCAGCAATCACAGGCACGCGCGTTCGCGCACAAATATGCTCCATAGCAGCTACATTTACTCCGCTGTGCATGCCATCGCGAGAAATATCCGTATAAATTATAAAGGCAGCGCCGTCCGCGTCAAGACGTGGTAAAACATCGTCCACTGTCAAATTTGACGACTCCACCCAACCCTTTGTCTTTAAAACGCCGTCTTGTGCATCTAAAGAAACACCAATGCGACCGGGATAAAAAGCACACAGCTTCTTAAACATCACAGGGTCCTCAAGAGCCATTGTGCCAATAATAAGACGTTGCACACCCGCATCAAGATAGGCGCGCGCCACATCCATGTCGCGAATGCCGCCGCCTAATTGCACCGGAATACGCACTTGTTCGCACAGGTCTCGAATGACAGGCTCACTGTATGGGATGCCCTTAAATGCGCCGTCAAGGTCAATGATGTGCAACCACTCCGCACCCGCCTCTTGCCATGACAAAGCCGCTTTTACAGGGTCGTCCTCAAAGACAATAGTCTCCTCCGCACGCCCCTGACGCAAACGAACCGCCTTACCACCCTTAATATCTACAGCAGGAAATAAAATCATTCTAACCCCAAATCATCGATTGCTTTTGTGATTGCTTCTTGGGTCAGCTCTTCAGCTGTCACCCACCCGGCACCACGCTTGAAAAATGTGCCTACTTGTAAAAAATCTTCTACAAGACCCACCTGCTCTTCCTCATACACAGAATGACGGAATAAGCGCTGACCGCGGACATCGATTAAGAAAAATTCCGCGCGTACATGCGCCGCCCGCGTCACACCTGCGCGAGAACCCTCACGCTGGCGCCAATTCAATATCTGAGGAACTAAGAGGAAATCGACCTTAAATTCGCGGCCATACTCAATCCATGCCAAGAGTGCCTGCGGCCTTTCTGCTTCGTGATGCTCCGCAAAATGGATGCTCAATGGCATAGCTAACCACTCATATGTGCGAGGAATGACCTGCAATGAGGTACGAAGCAAAGCGTCTAAGCCCTTCAATTCATCCGGCGCAGCGATACTTTGTTTTCGAGGAAGACGACCAACTATTAACTCGCTCGTCGTTTGCGGCGCACTGAATGGCACCACGCCTATACGCACGTCAGCAGGAATGACAGAGGCACTGCGGTCGATATCCGCCGTGCTCTTTTGGCAGGCCACAAGCAGCGTCGTCATAGAAATAAGAATAAGCAAACACGCACATGACAAAGGCATAGATAGCTTCATTAATCAAGACCTCCCTTCGTACTGCGAACAACAGAGCCTTGCACGCGCACCGCTTGTGCTAGGGCAAGACCAAGACCCTTTGCGACAGATTCCAACATATGATGCCCATTCTTACCATAAAGGATCGATACATGCAAATTACACTTCAATGCTGTAGCAAGGGACTTGTAATATTCGCGCCATAAATCGCGTTCCTCCCCCGCTATCACAGGGGGCAAATATTCTTCTCCGCGCCATTCAAGCCACGGACGACCGGAGATATCCATCGTCACATCTGCCAGCGCCTCGTCCATGGGCACACGCCCTTGACCTACGCGTGCAATTCCTGCGCGGTCGCCAAGCGCGTGTAATATGGCTTGCCCGAGACACAAGGCCACATCTTCGGCGCTGTGATGGGCGTCGATATGCGTATCGCCTTTGCAACTTACGCTTAAGTCCATACCTGCCCAGAAGGCTGTCAGGGTGAGCATGTGGTCGAGCATGCCAACGCCTGTTTGAATATCAATATCCCCTTTACCTTCTAAACACAAGGAAATACGGATATCAGTTTCCTTTGTTGTTCTTATGATTTCTGCTTGACGTGTGCTCATGCGTTCTCCTTGCTTTCATTTTGGTCTTCTGTTTTGTCTTCAGATGTATTTTCGTCGTCTTCCTTTTTTTCTTCTTTCTTTTTGCGTCCGAATATGACTGCCACGCCGATGCTCAGTTCATAGAGGAGCATCATGGGCATGGCCATGAGGAATTGCGAGATAACGTCCGGCGGTGTGAGTATGGCGGCGATGATGAAGATGCATAGGACGGCGTAGCGGCGTACGGAGCGCATGCGTGCGGCGGTTACAAGACCCATTCGAGACAAGAAAAATGTAAAGAGGGGCATTTCGAATATGAGTCCGAAGGCCATGAGGAGCTTGAGAGAAAATCCGAGATATTCGCTTAAGGATGGCATGGCGGCGATATCTTCGCTGGCAAAGCCGACAAAGAAGGTGAAGGCATAGGGGAAGACGACAAAGAAGCAGAAGCTTGCGCCTGTGAAGAAGAAGAGGGCTGAGATTGTTGCCATGGGTACCATGTACTTTTTTTCTTCGTCGTACAAGCCGGGCGCTATGAATGCCCATATTTGATAAAAAAGATAGGGGCTTGCCAAGAAGACTGCGGCGACGAGACCTACTTGTAGATATACGAAGAAAGCTTCTGGCAGTGCTGTAAATATGAGTTTAGAGCCTTCTGGTAGAGCGGCGATGAGTGGTTTGCACAATTCTGCGAAGAGGCGTTCTGCGAAGCTATAACAGAGTACAAAGCACAGTCCTACAGCGATAAATGCACGTACGAGTCGTGTGCGCAATTCGCCGAGGTGTCCCATGAGGGTCATGCCTTGAGGGGCTTCTTCGGTGTTTTGTGCTGTCTGTGCGGCTTTTGCCTCTGCCCCGTGTTCTTCTGCGTTGTTTTTCGTATCCGCGCTATTGTTTTCTTCTTCCCCATTGGTGTGTTCATCTTGTGTTTGTGTGGGGAGGGGTGGGAGTCCGCGTTCTTCGCGTGTTTTTTGTGTGGGTCGGGGTTTTTTGGGTGGCATGGTGAAATATTCTGGTTCTTTGACGATGATAGCGTCGTTATGAGACGTATTTTCTGTGTTTTTGTCGATGATAGCGTCGTCATGGGGGGTATTTTCTTGCGCCTTACTATTATCGTGTTCTTGCGTTGTTGCGATGTTGGGTGTGGGTGTTGTTGTGGGATTGCTCATGGCGGGTCGCTCTTAGCTTGTTGCGGATTTTTGTGTAGTGGTGGCGGCGGCTTCTGCTTCTGCGCGTGCGACGGCATTGGATAAGGGAGTTTCTTGCGGAGCGATTTCTGGAGCAACTTGTGGCCTTTCTATGGGTACTGCGCTTTCGTTTTGTTGTGGTTTGATTTTTTGTCCACTTAAGCCATCGACAGAGCTTGTTTTTGTTTCTACCTTTGGTGTTTGTGTCGTATTTTCTGCTTGTATTGTTGTCTCTTTACCAGAGCCAAAGAGTTCTTCTTCTGCTTCTTTTTTTCTTTTTTCGTGTTCTTCTTGAGCTACTTCTAGAATCATGGTGCGTTGGAAATCGGTGCTCAGGCGACGAAATTCGCCCATAGCTTTTCCGAGAGTTTTTGCGATGCCGGGCAGGCTTTTTGGGCCTAGGACGACGAGTGCCACTAGAAGGATGACTAAAAGTTCTGTGCTGCCTATTCCGAACATCTTTTACCTCATTTCGATGATGCGCCGCATCTTGTTTGTGTTTGTGAGTTGAGCGACTTATACGAAGTTTTTACCCACAGCGATTTTAGGAGTGTATAATTTTTTTGTACGTGAGCGCGGATTGTTTAGTTAAACAGGTGGTTTTTT
>CAYJHT010000048.1:0-10119 GCA_964369615.1 uncultured Desulfovibrionaceae bacterium | reverse complement strand
GCAGCCAGTCAGATCTCGCGCCCAAAAACACCATACTCCCTCCCCACGCCTTGCCACACGGCACCCCCACAAGCGAAACTGTCGCCACAACAAGCACCGCCGCCCCCCTCCCCATGGACGGTGATTTCACATGGAGCGGCTACTTTCAAGCCGTAGGCACCCTCTGCCTCCTACTAGCTCTTTTGTGGGCAGCAGTATGGGCACTACGCAAGTACGGAAAGTTTAACTTCATCCCACGACCAGACGGCTTTCCTCGCGACGGTTTACGCATGGAAGCCCAATTACCTCTTGGCCCTCGCAAAAGCCTTATGGTGGTACATTTTTTGAATAGAAGATTACTACTAGGGGTCACAGACCATCAGATTACCCTCATAAAGGAAGTACGGGGCCATGACAACTATGACGATGACGACAATGAAGAAAATTTCACGGATTTTAAGGATGCTATCGACGAAGCCCAGCGCCAAAACACTGACACTTAGTATGATTTCGCGCCTAGCTTTAAGCACGATTTTCGCAGCTGCTTTTCTTTTGTTCCCGCATATTGCACTCGCGGCGCAAGATTTAACCATGTCTCCTTTGCAATTGACTCTTTCCGGCGGCGCTTCGAGTCCGGAAAAGGTCACGATTTTGCTGGAAATTCTTTTCTTGCTCACCATCTTGTCTGTGGCGCCCGCCATAGTCCTCACTGTCACAAGCTTCACGCGTATCATTATTGTTTTCAGTTTCTTGCGCCAAGCCATGGGCGTACAACAACTGCCTCCGACGCAGATTCTTGCGTCTCTTGCTATATTTATGACAGTTGTTATTATGTATCCGGTAGGCAAGGAAATAAACGACACGGCCTTACAACCCTACTTAAGCGAAACAATAGACTATCGCGTCGCCATAGACAGGGCGCAGATCCCTTTGCGCGCTTTTATGTTTAAGCACACACGGGAAAAAGATATTTCTGTTTTTTATGCCATATCGCGCATGGAAGCGCCGAAAAACAAGGACGAAGTGCCCACCATCATGTTGGCGGCGGCCTATGTTATCAGTGAATTAAAGACGGCCTTTACGATTGGCTTTCTTATATATATTCCGTTCTTGGTGTTAGACATGGTTATCTCCAGCGTGCTCCTTGCCATGGGTATGATGATGCTGCCCCCCATGATGGTCTCCATGCCATTTAAGCTCTTGCTCTTTGTCATGGTGGACGGTTGGAACTTGCTTGTAGGTTCCCTTGTCAACTCCTTTCTCATCAAATAAGGATGGTGTACTATGTCTCCGGAATTTGTCATTGGTTTTGGGCGTCAGGCCATTGAATTGTGCCTTATGATGGCACTGCCCATGCTGGGCGTAGGCTTAACGGTGGGTGTGACTGTAAGTATTATTCAAGCCGCTACACAAATTCAAGAAATGACGCTGACCTTTATCCCGAAAGTCGTGTCAATGTTTATTGCCTTGCTCTTGGCTTTGCCGTGGCTTATGGAAAAAATAACAAGCTTTACGCGCACAGTTTTTACAAATATACCTCTTTATATTCAATAAAGATGACAGCGCACTTTGTGGCCTTGGCCTTTGTCTGTCCACAGCGGTGTTTCATGACGACACACGTCCATGGCTTGCGGACAGCGCGGATGGAAGGTACAGCCTGAAGGGGGAGTAAGAGGGCTTGGCAGTTCGCCGCTGAGCAGTTTGATGTGACTTTTTTCTGTCGGGTCAAGCGAGGGTATAGAGGCTAAGAGTGCTCTTGTATAGGGGTGCGCGGCAGAGGCAAAGAGTGTGTGCTTTGTGGCATACTCTACAAGGCGCCCCAAGTACATGACGGCGATACGATCGCACATGAAGCCGACAACGGAGAGGTCGTGGGAAATAAAGAGGCTTGTTAGTTGAAAGCGTTCTTGCATTTCGCGTAAAAGATTAAGGACTTGCGCTTGAACGGAAGCATCAAGCGCCGAGACCGGTTCATCGCAGACAAGCACCTTGGGATCTGTAATGAGTGCGCGTGCCACGGCGATGCGTTGCCTTTGTCCGCCGGAAAATTCATGGGGGAAACGTTTCCCCTGCTCTGCTGTCAATCCCACAAGCTTGAGCATGTCATTGACACGTTCTTGACGTTCTGCCTTGGGGATATTTTGCACTGTCAGCGGTTCTGCAATGGAGCGCTCCACACTGAGGCGCGGATTCAGCGAGGAAAAAGGGTCTTGAAAGACCATTTGAATATGCCCGGCGACGCTTGCGGCATTTTTTTTATCATAAAGGGACTGCCCTTCCAGCAGAACAGTACCGGAACTCGGCGGCAAAAGCCCGACCGCCATACGTCCCAAGGTAGACTTTCCGCAGCCGGATTCTCCCACAAGGCCGAGCGTTTCCCCTGAAGCAATGTCAAGTGTCACAGTATCCACAGCGAGCAGGTGCGCCTGTTCTGCAAAAAGTCCCTTGCGCACGCTGAACTCGCGCGTTACACTGTCCAACTGTAATATTGACGGCCTTTCTAGCATGGGGCACCGCTCACACCGGCGTCTTCAAATGTCGCCATATTGTTAAAAATCGCAGCCGCGGAACGGAAAAAGGGCACAGCCACGGCCGCACCGGTGCCCTCGCCAAGGCGAAAGCCAAGGTCGATGAAGGGCGCTTTTTCACCCTTATCTGCATGCAATGCAGCAAGGACGTGCATATAGCCTTGTTCGGCGGAATAGTGCGTCAAAAAGCAATAATCTTGCGCATGTGGGCAGATATGCACTGCCGCGACATAGGCCGAAGTGGCAATAAACCCGTCTATGAGGACGGCTTTTTTTGCAGCGGCGGTGCCTAAGATGATGCCTGCCATAGTGGCAATTTCAAAACCGCCCACATAGGCTAAAATATCAATGGCGTCACCTTTTTTGAGTGCGTCGGCATGAAGGGCAAGAGCGCCTTGCACGACGCGCGCTTTGTGGGCGATGCCTTCCGGCGAGGCGCCTGCACCTGCGCCTGCTACATCCACAGGAAGAAGGCCTAAGTAGGCGCAAAAAAGCGCTGTTGCGGCTGTCGTATTGCCAATGCCCATTTCACCTATACCAATAATATCATAATTTTGCTCAGCAGCTTCCGTGGCAAGGGCAAAGCCATTGGCGAGAGCAGTTTCACAAACATTGCGGCTCATGGCAGCTTCTTTGGTAAAATTCGCTGTTCCATCCCCTACCCTTTTGTCAATAAGCGAAGGGTGGACAGGATAGGCGCCGCCGACACAGCCGGCATCAACGACACTCAAGTCGATATTGTGCGCACGGCAAAGAACGTTAATACCTGCGCCGCCGTGCAAAAAGTTTTGTACCATTTGCCGTGTGACAGCTTGAGGAAAGGCGGCAATGCCTTCGTCAACGACCCCGTGATCCCCGGCGACGGTAAAGAAGCGGACTTTTTCTGTTTTTATAGGAGTCACGCCGCCTTGTATACAAAAAAATCGGGTTGCCAGAGCTTCCAGACGTCCGAGACTGCCTTGAGGTTTTGTCAAACTATCCAAATGTTTCTGTGCTTCCACAGCCAAGCTTATATCCACAGGGCGAATGCTGTCGCACAAAGGTGTCATAGGGTGCATAGTATCTCCTTAAAATCGAGGCGCAAAAGCACGCAAGAGGCAAACTATAGGCCGACTGTCAAGAATTTGCAAGAGGACTTTTACATAAAAAATACAATAAAAAAAACAAATTAGCAGATAACTACACTTTTTTTAAAAACATTCCTTTTTTGTGAAAAAAAATACTTGCGCAAATGATTTTTATTCTCTATATTACCCAATGAAATAGGATACACTTTATGTGCTTTATGCTTGACGCTTTTGCCTTATGAGGTTCAGAATCGAATGAAAGAACGTGTTCAAAAGTTTGGTCGTTTTTTGAGCGGTATGGTCATGCCAAATATTGGCGCCTTTATCGCTTGGGGGCTTATCACAGCGCTTTTTATCCCTGTAGGTTGGCTGCCAAATGAGCAACTAGCCGCCATGGTCGGCCCCATGCTCAACTATCTTCTCCCCATACTCATCGGCTTTACAGGCGGCAAAATGCTCGCAGACATCCGCGGTGGTGTTGTGGGTGCTGTTGCCACCTTCGGTGTTATTATGGGTTCACCGGGAACCCCCATGTTGCTCGGTGCCATGATTGTCGGTCCTTTGGGCGGCGCTGCCATTAAGGCTTTTGATAAAGCCGTCGATAAAAAAATCCCCGCCGGCTTTGAAATGCTGGTCAACAATTTCTCTTCCGGCATTATCGGCGTCATTGTCGCCATAGCCGCCTTCTTCGCCATTGGCCCCATGGTGGCAGCCGGCACAGCCATGCTCGGCGCAGGCGTCGGCTGGCTTGTAAGCGTAGGTCTTTTGCCGCTTACGTCCATTCTTGTGGAACCCGCCAAGGTACTCTTCCTTAATAATGCCATAAATCATGGTGTGTTCACTCCACTCGGTGCAGAGCAAGTCGCAACGGCGGGCAAATCCATCTTCTTCATGATTGAATCAAACCCAGGGCCAGGCCTAGGCCTTCTGCTCGCCTATATGATGGTGGGCAAAGGAAGCGCCAAGAGCAGTGCACCGGGCGCCGCCATCATCCACTTTTTTGGCGGTATCCACGAAATCTACTTCCCCTTTGTGCTCATGAATCCTGTGCTTATCGGTGCGCTTATCGCAGGCGGTGCCACAGGCGTGTTCACCATTAGCGCCCTTGGCGGCGGCCTTACAGGCGTCGCGGCACCCGGCAGTATTTTTGCGGAACTGCTCATGACTCCTTCCGGCGCGTACTTTGCCAATATCGCAGGCATCACCTTGTCTGCCGTGGTTACATTTGCGCTCTCTATCATCCTTCTGAAAATGTTTGCCAAGGATGCGGACGGTGCGGAAGGCGAGGAAGACAGCATGGAAGCGGCCACCGCACGCATGCAAAGCATGAAGGCACAAGCCAAGGGCACCGACGCGACACAATCAAGCCCAGCCGCAGGCTCTGCGGACGCAAAAAATGCCACAAATCAACAATTGCGTGTCGTGAAGAAAATCATTTTTGCTTGCGACGCAGGCATGGGCAGTAGCGCCATGGGCGCCACAAAATTGCGTAAGAAATTACGTGAAGCAGGATTTGAAAGCATAGAGGTGAAACATTCACCCGTCAGTGAAATCCCTGCCGACGCCGACGTCGTCGTCACCCACAATCAATTGAAAGAACGTGCAGCACAAGCCAATCCCAAGGCGCACCTTGTGTTGATACATAATTTCTTAAATGCGCCGGAATATGACAAGCTGATCAGTGAACTACAAGCTGAAGGAGGAGTCGTTTATGGAATCTTTTAACTATACAATCAAAGACGAGCACGGCATCCACGCCCGTCCCGCTGGCCTCTTTGTAAAAGAGTTGCAAAAGTTTTCCTGCGCCATATCTATTCAAAAAGGCGAGAAAAAAATTGACGGCAAAAAACTCTTTGCCCTCATGAGCCTTGCCGCGAAACAAGGTGACGAAATTATCTTTACCGCAGAAGGTGAAGACGAAGCCGCCGCTTGCGCCATGGCCAAAGACTTCTTAGAAAATAATCTTTAGGAGAGAAAATTATGCTTAGAGCAGAAGATATCATATTAAACCAAGCTGTCGAGACTAAGGATGACGCAATCCGTCGCTGCGGCGCACTGTTACACAAAGCTGGCATTGTGGACGAAGCCTACATCGAAAGCATGATAGCACGCGATGCAAGCTTCTCCACCGCCATAGGCAACCTCATTGCCATACCACACGGTGAAAAATCCGCCGCAGGGAGCATCAAAAAAACAGGCCTCAGCGTCATCACCTATCCCGACGGTCTTGACTGGGGCGGCGCACCGGTAAAAATAGTCATTGGCATTGCCGCCCTTGGCGACGAACACTTGAGCATCCTTGAAAATATTGTGGAAGTGCTCGAAGATGAAAGCGATGTCGAAAAACTTGTTGCGGCATCAAGTAAGGACGAAATCCTCAAAATGTTCACAGGGCAATAGTACACGCGCATGATTATTACGCTCACACTCAACCCTGCGCTGGATAAAACAGCCACTATCGACCCATTAGTGCCCGGAGGTCTCAACCGCATCCAAAAAAGTGAACTGGATGCCGGAGGCAAGGGCATTAATGTGTCAAAACTCCTCAACACACTCGGTGGAAAAAGTATTGCCACAGGATTTGTAGGTGGCAGTACAGGCGGGGCGCTCTTGCGTATGCTCGACGACTTGGGTCTCACACACGACTTTGTGCACGTACAAAGCACGACAAGAATAAACCTCAAGCTCCTCGACACTGTCAATGGCGTCACTGAAGTCAACGACCCCGGAGTTGTCGTAACAAACGAAGAAGAAGAGGCGTTGCTCCAAAAGCTCTTTGCCTTCATAGCAACTAGCACGACAGAAAAAAATGATGCTGGCAAAGCGAACACATGCCTCTTTGTGCTTGCAGGCAGTATGCACTCAGGGGCGCGCCCAAGCTTCTACAAAGAATTGACGCACAGCCTAAAAGAAAAAGGTGCGCGCGTTTTTGTGGACGCGGACGGCAAAGCCTTTGCCGAAGCACTCTTGGCCTCGCCAGATTTTGTGAAGCCAAACAAGGAAGAACTCCTGCGACATTTCGGCCGCGACAGCGCCGCCGCTGTGACGCACGACGAACTTATCGCCCTGTGCAAAAAACTTATTGACGAACACGGTGTGGGGCTTGTCGCCCTTTCCCTTGGCGCCGAAGGTGCTATATTTGTCAATAAAGAACAGTGCATTGTCGCACCGGTGCTTTCTGTCGACGTGTCGTCCACAGTGGGCGCAGGCGACAGTATGGTGGGAGCCGTTGCCCATGCCTTTGCACAAAACTACAGCTTTGAAGAAACCGTCCGCCTTGCTATGGCTTGCAGTGCGGGAGCTGTAACAACAAAAGGCACAAAGGCGCCCTCCCTTGCCTGCATCAATACTCTTTTGCAGCAAGTAACCTTGGAATATAGATAAAAGTCTTCAACGAAAAATTGAGAATAAAATATTATGGGAACAATGACGAAAGCGGTCCGCATGTATGGGGCCAACGACTTACGTCTGGAAGAATTTGAACTTCCAGACATTAAAGATGATGAAATATTAGTAAAAATTATTAGCGACAGCCTGTGCATGTCCACATACAAACTCTTAGGACAAGGCAAGGCGCACAAACGTTGCCCACAAAATGTGGACACAAACCCCATTATCATCGGTCATGAATTTGCCGGTGATATCGTCCAAGTAGGCAAAAAATGGCAGCACGAATTTAAGGTCGGCGAAAAGTTCGCCTTGCAACCTGCCCTAAATTACAAAGGAAGCCTCGCCTCGCCGGGCTATTCCTATGAGTTTTTCGGCGGTGCTGCCACCTATTGCATCATCCCTCAAGAGGTGATGGAACTCGGTTGCCTCTTGCACTATAATGGCGAAGCCTACTTTGACGCCTCCTTAGGCGAACCCATGAGCTGCATTATCGGTGGATACAATATCATGTATCATACAAATAAGCAAAATTATGACCACGCCATGGGTATCAAAGAAGGCGGAAATGTGCTCATCCTCGGCGGCTGCGGCCCCATGGGATTAGGTGCCATCGAATATCCCCTCGTCGCCGGCAACAGGCCTGCACGCGTCGTTGTCACCGACGTCGACGATGCACGCATCGCACGCGCAAAAGAGCTTATTACGCCAGAGTTTGCCAAGGAAAGAGGCGTCGAACTCATCTATATCAACCCTGTCAGTAGTCCGGACATCTACAAAGAATTGCTTGATATCAGCCAAGGCAATGGCTACGATGATGTTTTTGTCTATGCCCCCATCAAGGAATTGGCAGAACTTGGCGACAAGCTCATGGCCTTTGACGGCTGCATGAACTTCTTTGCAGGCCCTTCAAACGCAGATTTTACAGCCAATATCAATCTGTACAATTGCCATTACATGTCCACCCATATCTTGGGCAGTACAGGCGGCAACACAGACGACCTCAAAGAAGCTATCAAGCTTTCAGAAGAAGGCAAGTTGCACACTTCTGTCATGGTAAGCCATATTTGCGGTCTCGACGGCGTCGCAGACACGACAGCAACCCTGCCAAACATCCGCGCCGGCAAGATTTTGAGCTATACGCCCATCAACATGCCACTCACTGCCATTGAAGATTTTGAGGCATTGAGCAAGAGCGATACAGAACTTGCCCAGCTCTTTGCAAAATTGCACACAAGTGTGCAAGGACACAAAGGCTTGTGGAATGCCGAAGCGGAAAAAATTCTCCTTACGCATTTCGGAGTGTGAGTTTCGGTTTTTTAAAAATACTACAGACAGTGCCGCGTATTTGCCGTTCAAAATGGCATCGCGGCACTTTTCATAAGAGTGAGGAATATATGCAGCGTCTTCAAGGCAAAGGGGTTTCTAGAGGCATCGCCATCGGGCGACTTTCATTTTCGGTACAACTAAGCTTGACAGTGCCATTTAGCGCCATTGACAATGTGGAAAACGAATTAGTACGCTTTGAAACGTGCCGTCTTCACGCCATAGAACAACTCGGTGTGCTAGCAGAGCAAACAAAGGAAAGCCTCGGTGAAGAAGGCGCTATGCTTTTTGAAGTGCATCAAATGATGCTCGACGACATGGATTTTCGCGACGCCATCACAGGCAGCATAAGCGAAAACAAAGCCAGTGCAGAATACGCTGTCGGGCAGGCCGCAGCCCAATTTTCCGAAATGTTTTCCAGCATGGACGATCCCTATATGCAAGCACGCGCCTCCGATGTGGAAGATATTTCGCGCCGACTTTTAGAAGGTTTGCAAGGCAAGTGCGCACACAGCCCCTGTGCCGACGGAAGCCTCGGCACAGACGGCAAAGAACCGCTTATACTCGCAGGTGTGGATTTCACACCCAGCGAAACCGCCCAATGTGACCGTGCGCGCGTATGCGCTCTTGTGACCTCAGCCGGAAGTCAAAACTCCCACACGGCTATTTTTTCGCGCATCCTTGGTATCCCTGCCATCATCGGCCTTAACGAGGAATTGCACGAAGGATTTAACGGCCTACTCGCTGTTGTCAATGGCAGTACGGGAGAACTCCTCATCGATCCGGACGAGGCCACACTCACACTCATGCGTGAAAAAAAAGCACAACTTGAACAAGATGCACAGCGCCTTGAAGCCTTCCGCGGCAAAAAAACTCTCACTTCAACCGGTAAGCCCATAAAACTCTACGCAAATATTGGCTCAAGTATCGACGTTGACGCCGTCGTCAACAACGATGCCGAAGGCATTGGCCTCTTCCGCAGTGAATTTCTCTACCTCGAAAGCGACGACTATCCATCAGAACAAGTACAATATGAAGCCTATTCTCACGTCGCACGAAAAATGGGCGATAAACAAGTCGTCATCCGAACCCTCGATATCGGTGCAGACAAGCAAGCCTCATACTTCAACCTGCCCCACGAAGAAAATCCTGCCCTCGGCATGCGCGCCATCCGTATCTGCCTAACACGCCCCGAAGTATTCAAAACCCAATTACGCGCACTCTACCGCGCAGCCTGCAATGGAAATATCCTTATCATGCTGCCCATGATTACCGGACTTGCAGAAATAAAAAGAGCCAAGGCGCTCATGGCCGAAGTCAAAGCAGAGCTCACAGCTGAAAACATCCCCTTCAAGGGAGACATCCCCGTAGGTATCATGATTGAGACACCCGCCGCCGCCATCATGAGCGACGTCCTCGCACAAGAAGTAGACTTCTTCAGCATGGGCACCAACGACCTTACCCAATACACCCTCGCCATCGACAGGCAAAACGAAAGCATCGCAGAGTTCTGTGACATTCATGACGAGGCCATTCTCCGCCTCATCGAAATGGTCTGCACAAATGCCCACAAGCACGGCATTTGGGCGGGCATCTGCGGCGAACTGGCAGCAGATACACAACTCACAGAATTTTTTGTCAAAGTCGGCGTGGACGAATTATCCGTAAGTCCAGCGGATATCCTCCCCTTACGCGAAAAAATCAGCTTGATATAACAAGTGCAACACTTTATAAAAACACTGACTGCATCACCCTTGCCTCGTGTTTTAGTGTTTTGTTTTTTCTAAAAGTTTATTTTGTTTTTTCTGAAAGGCTTGTGGGGGGAAACTTTT
>CAYJHT010000047.1:0-10168 GCA_964369615.1 uncultured Desulfovibrionaceae bacterium | reverse complement strand
CCCCCCGCAAAAAAGAAAAATAAAAAACAGTTTTTAGATTTTACAAGGCACTAGTTAAACAGATGTTTTTTTTGAAGGGGGGGTTGGGGGGAAACTTTTTTTTCTAAAAAAAGTTTCCTCCCAAGAAAAAACAGAAAAAAATCTGGATTTCGCGCGTACGTTATGATAGGCATATTTTGTGTGTTCAGTGTGAACATCCGCAAAGAAAAAATAATTGAGCGTCATTGCAAAAAAAACTTGCTATCTCTTCAAGATTTTAGTAGTGCGAGGAGTGGGTATAACATTTTGTTTCGACGATTCTCTAACCATCAAAAAAGGACTTTTTATGCCCCAATTTTTGGAAGTGTATAAATGTGAAGTATGTGGTGCCCTGGTTGAATCATTGAATGTTTCTAAAGGCGCGTTGAGCTGTTGCGGCAAACCCGCAAAGCTTCTTGAAGAAGGAGTGACAGACGCCGCCAAGGAAAAACATGTCCCCGTCATCGAAAAAACAGCTACAGGCTACAAGGTCAGCGTTGGAAGTGTTGCGCATCCTATGGAAGAAGCACACTATATCCCGTGGATTGAACTTATAGCCGACGGCATAAGCTATAAACAATTCCTCAAACCCGGAGACGCGCCCGTGGCAGAATTTTGCACCACAGCAGAAAATGTCAGCGCGCGTGAATACTGTAACTTACATGGCCTGTGGAAGGCATAAGGAGCATCCTCATGGAAAAGTATACTTGTGATTTGTGTGGCTATGAATATGATCCGGCAGCCGGAGACGAACCAGATGTAAAAGCAGGCACTGCCTTTGCAGATCTGCCAGCCGATTGGGTCTGTCCCGTATGTGGTGCTGGTAAAGACCAATTCAGCCCAAGCTAAAAGAGATATAACGGGCGCATCCCCGTTTCTGATACATGTCAATACATAAAAAAATATTGATATATTTTCATGCATACGACCCAGCCGCCTGTGTAAGATAAAGCATAAGACCGGCTGGGTTTTTCTCTCTCGCGTCATTGGCACTTGCTCCCTTTTTATGAAACGTTCTCTACATATTTTTAAGGATGTATATGAAACCTGTCGAAATAAAAAAAGATATATATTGGGTGGGCGCTGTAGACCACAATAGCCGAGATTTTCACGGATACTCCCTCTCCCCCCAAGGTTCCACCTATAATGCCTACCTCGTTAAAGATGAAAAAACTGTTCTCTTTGATACTGTCGCCGCGCATGATGCAGGAACGCTCTTGTGTCGTCTTGCAAAAATTACCGACAAAATTGACTATATTGTCTGCAATCACTTAGAACTCGACCACGCAGGCGCACTTGAACAGGTCGTAGAGCGCTATAAACCTGAAAAAATCTTCTGCTCAACCATGGGCTTGAAATCCATGGCGGGCTATTTTGATATCAAAAATTGGCCTGTACAGGCTGTCAAGCACGGAGAAAGCCTCTCTATAGGCGCACGCACTGTCACCTTCTATGAAACGCGCATGCTCCATTGGCCTGATAGCATGGTGTCATACATCCCACAAGATAAGCTTCTTATTTCAAATGACGCCTTTGGGCAAAATATCGCCTCCACAGAACGCTTCGGTGACGAAATTCCCCGTGAACATGTAGAACGCGCCGTTAAAGAATATTTTTATAATATAGTCCTTCCTTTCTCCTCACAAGTAATAAAGGCCATTGACAGTCTTCAAGGCCTTGAAATTGACATGATAGCCCCTGACCACGGCCTTATTCACCGCGGCGAAGCAGGTGTGAAATTCATCCTTGATATCTACAAAACCATGGCAGAACAAAAAAGGCAAAAGCGCGCACTCATCATCTACGATACCATGTGGAAAAGCACAGCCGCCATGGCTACCTCGCTTGCCAGTGGACTCGAAGATGCAGGTGTCCCCACACGTATCATGAACCTCAAACAGAATCATCACAGCTCTGTCATGACAGAACTTGCCGACTGCGGCGCAATCCTCGTTGGCAGCCCTACGCATAATAACAATATCATGCCCCTTGTTGCCGCAACACTCACCTATATGAAGGGCCTACGCCCAATCAATCGCATAGGCGCCGCCTTTGGCTCCTATGGGTGGTCTGGAGAAAGCCCAAAAATCATTCATGAATGGCTTGCGTCCATGAAGCTTGATATGCCCTGCGAACCCTTGCGCCACCAATGGAGCACAAACCATGAAGCCCTCAAAGCGTGCCATGCTATGGGCAAAACTGTGGGGGAAAGCTTAGTGCAAAGCATTGCAGAGCAAGAATAAAATATAGGCGTAAATGCGTGAATATTAAGCGTATTTACGCCTTAATCACCATAGAATTATTTTTTGACACTCCTCTTATCATAAGGAAAAAATCTCCATGCCTTTCAATATCGCCATCCTCGCCTCGGGCAGTGGCAGCAACGCCCAAGCTATTTTTAATGCCATAAGCGCAGGCCACCTTGATGCGCGTGTAAGCCTTGTACTTTGCAATCGCCCAAATGCCGGCGTTCTTGAAAAAGCCGCACACGAAAAAGTCCCCACACTCTGCCTAGACCATACCACCTTCCCTGACAGGGAAAGTTTTGACGCTGCAATGGTACAATCTTTGCAGGAGGTTTCGGCAGAGCTTATAGTCCTCGCAGGCTATATGCGCATCCTGACGCCACTTTTCATACAAAGCTTTGCCGGACGCATCATAAATATCCACCCCGCACTCCTGCCAAGCTTCATAGGCGCACACGGCGCCGCCGATGCCCTCGCATGGGGTGTCAAAATGTCCGGATGCACTGTGCACTTCGTCGATGAAAAAGTAGATAACGGCCCTATTATTGCACAAGGTGCTGTGCCCATCTTGCCAAATGACGACGCACAAAGCCTGCAAAAACGCATTCAAAATGTCGAGCATAAACTGTATCCGCAGGTTATTCAGTGGTTTGCTGAAGAACGCATCAGCGTTGACAACAGACAAGTCGTTCTTGCACCACCACAAAGACACAAAAAATGTGAAATCACGACGCAACAAAGTTCTGAAAAAAAGAGAGCTGAGACACAACCATGCCTCATATGGCCACCACTCGAAGGAGATTTTATACTGTAAAAATGCTCCCATAAATGGTCACAGCTCAAATATTCTTGCAGCGCTCCCCACAGCGCCTTGACTGGTATATTACCCTATTGGGCTTGTTATAGGGGCTTTTGAAAAGTTTTTTTATAAGGTGTAGTCTTATGATGGTGCATTCACTCGATATTCCTCTTGGCACGACGTTTTCTTGTTCGCTCAAGAATAATACCAAGTTTGAAACACAACTTGTGGGCTATGAACATGACAATTTCTTCCTTTTAAAATTCCCCACAGTCACCGGCATAGACTCCTATCTTACACGCGACGCACACCTTGCTGCATTGTTTCAAACAAGCGGATATACAATCACGTTTGCAAGTATAATAACCATACCTATCCCTCGAAGATTTTTAGCATTTTGCAAATATCCCGCAAATTTTAAAGTTTCCGAAATACGCAACACAAAACGTATTGATTGCCTCATTCCCACAGGTGGCACTGTCCTTGGAGGGAACACACGATTTGTCGGCGTCATCCAAGATATTTCCCTCGCAGGATGTCGTTTGATTTTAGAAGGAATACACGGTACACTTTTGCGCAAGCTTGAAGTCGGCAACCGCTTAGAGCTTGAAGCATGGACACAAAAAGATACACTGAATATCGAAGCTGCCGTCGTAAGAGTCCAACACAATATCTCTCGCGTCGTGCTCGGACTCTCATTTAACGGACTTTCAAAGCAAGACACGTCCATTATTGAATCCTTTATTTATTCAATGCAGTACACAGGCACTTCGTCCTCCTAATGACTGTTTTTGAAGAACAAGTATTAAGAAACAGCCCCTAAGCAATTGGCGATTTTTATGGAAAAACTGATAGAAAGGAGAAATATGATGAAAAAAATGTTTTTTGTGATGCTGGTTTTGTGCTTTTTTTCCTTTGCCATGCCTCTGGAATTGATTTATGCAGCGGCGAGTGCTCAGCCTGCGGCGGGCGATCCAAAGCCTGAGACGACTATCACAATGACGGAGCGCAGGACGAGCGTTTCTGTTGCGCATACGGGGACTGATACTATTGGTATCAAGCTTTCCACGAGGCTTAAAGAATTGTTTAATGGAAGTAATCTTTTTAAGCTTAATGAAGAAAATGCGCCTAAAATACGCCTTATTGTGACCACAAAGGCGGAATTTTCAGATCGTCCGCATGTGGGTACGGTGTATTCCATTATTTGGAGTTTCAATCAACGCGAGGGTTTATTGGGTTATCTTCTTGCGCACGATGTGGGCGTATTGACACCGGAAGATATAGAAAATCTTGCCGCGCAGATTATAGAGAGAACGGATGGTCTTGCTGTGAAATATGCGTATCTTTTCCAGTAAGGATTATGATGATAGTATGTTTGTGTAGAGATTTTTTTAAAGAGTATATGGGGGGAGGCTTTTTTATGAAAAGTTTTCCCCCATATGCTTGTTTTGACTATATTTTACGTGAAAAGGGGCGCATATATGGCGGCACGCTGTATCATGGCTTTTTTGCTTGCATTTTTTATGTTTTCTCCGGCTCAGGCGCACACTGTGACGACCTTGGTGGAGGCTTTGCGTGCGCGTGTGAGTACGGGTGATATTCTTAATCTTGGGGCAGGACTTGATCTGCTTTTGAATGAGCATGCCCACGGCACTGTAGAAGCTCTTGAGCAAAGCCCGTGGGGGCGGCAACTGAATAAAGAACTTATTGAGAACTATATTTTGCCATTGAGGGTTACAGGCGAACCGCTTGAAAATTGGCGAATGGCATTAAGGGATGAGCTTGCACCTCTTATAAGACAATCAAGCGCACAAACTTTTTTAGAGGCTGCAGATGTTTTGCGTCATTGGGTCAATGCGCAGGCGCGTCCCGGGGCATCTTATCCGTGGGATCTTTCTCCTTTTGCATTACGCAAGGCAGGTCAGGGACGCTGTGAGGAATTGGGAATACTCTTTATTTGTGCCGCACGGGCTGTAGGTTTGCCCGCGCGTATTGCCTATGTACCTATGTGGCGCGGTTCTGACAGTAATCACTTGTGGGTAGAGGTGTGGGATGGCAAGCTCTGGCGGCCTTTTTCTGTTGAGCAAAATGACACGCCTGTAGGTACAGGTTGGTTTCTTCCACAAACGCAATATGCCGCCCTAGTTTTAGCTAAGGGCTATGGAGAGGCGCCGCAAAATCTTGAGAAGGGCGAGGAAGTCATCCAAAGTGATGCTATTTCTTTCACTCTTAACCGTACAGCACTGTATACGACTGTGGGCAGGGTTCATATAAGGGCGCAGGGCAAGGCAAATGCGCGTACAATTCTTAAAATATATGTTTTTAATAGTGGCCGACCGCGCGCGATTTTTACGAAGCGGACGAAGGATATGTGGCTTACACTTGGAACAGGGACGTACCTTGTAAGCGCAGAGACTGATCATTCTATGGCTTTTGACCTTATAAGTGTTGGCGAGAACAAGGAAAGCACTCTTACACTGACGGTTCCGTCTGCGCTAGGTGTGACTGGTTTAAAGCAGGAATATAGGAGTGTGCTTTTACGTGACATTGAGCGTCAGGGGCATGTGCCTCCGCTCAAAGTATATCCGCCATCGTCGCCAAGTCCGCCGGCATTGCCGCATTTGCGCTCAAACGATCCCTTATTGGCGCCTTTGTCTTCTACGGATAGGTTCTATGCACGACCGAAGGAGCTTAAGCGGGAGAGGACTCATGCGGAGCAGACATGGCGTGTTCTTTGGGGAAATACGCCTAAAACGGAGGAACAAGCAGAACTTTTTGAGCGTTTTGTTCTTGCGTCGCGTATTGACAGAGAAAATTTTTCCCACTGGCAGATGCTTTTGCGCGCGCGTCTTAACGGGGAAGGGGTGCGTACACCTGCGCAAGCTTTAGAACAAGCACGAGAATGGGCAACTCAGTTACGCAACGCAAGCCCTAAGGGACATGACAGCATGCTCAATGCCACCCTTACGCTTGAGACTATCGTCCGTACCGGATTTGTTGTTTCGCATAAGGAGCGTTTGTTGGCCTTGGTGGCGGCCTTGCGTGTGCAGGGTGTGCCTGCAAAGCTTTCCTATCAGCGCGATCTTTTTAACGAGCCTGTCAATCCATATGTAGAAATGTGGGATGGGGAGCGCTGGATAACTCTCTAACTGAATATATAAAATATGAATAAATATCAGATACTTGTTCTTGGTGGCCTGCTCTTGCTGTGGTATCTTCTTTCTTTTTTTGGGCATGAGGATTTTTCAAACCACATCTATGCGCCTCTACGGGAGTTGACGGGGCATGTTGCCATGGAGTATATATGCGCCATAGGCATTGGATTTATTATGTTGTTCATGGTATTTGCCATTCGTAGAACAGCGTATTTGGAGAGTAAGCTTGAATGGGGGCGCTGGCTCCTTATTGTAGTTCTCATTCTCATTTCATCAAGTACGCTCATGGTGACAAATATTGAAATCATACACTTTTTTCAATATGCGGCTCTTCTTGTGCTTTTGCGTTTGTGTGGCCTTGCAGAGCTCAGTGCCTATATTTTTGCTTTTTTGACGAGTCTATGTGATGAAGGACGTCAATATTTTCTTTTCCCGCGCTTTACAGGCTATTTTGACTGGAACGACATATTCATTAATAATATCGGGATAGTTCTTGGTATTCTTATGGTGCGCAAGGCTGCTACAAAGCGCAGTCATTTTGCAAGAGCTATTACGGCGACTTGTGTCGTGACGGGGCTTTGCATTCTTGTATGGCTATTGAGCTATATTTTTACAGGCACCTTGCTGCTTAATGCGCCTTTGTCCCCCGGAAGCACGCCGACAGCATTTCCCCTTATAGACGGCGTCCAATATATGGCTCTTTCTCTTAAAGAGGCGACGCAACCATTTTGGCAAGAGCTGGCGCGAGGGCGCATGTATCATATGTTTGGTGTCATCGAAGGTTTTGTTTTTTGCGCTGTGGCCGCCTACTTACTCTGGAAGCTTGTCCATATTCCAACGCACAGGCCACACGGGGAAAAGCGTGTATTTTCCTTGCTCATAGGCTGTAGTGTCTTTGTATCTCTTGCTCTCTTGAGCAATTCGCCAGCCATCGCCCAAGGCGTTCCCCATTCCTATCCGCATGAAAACGCCACCCCTGTCCTTACTGCCACGCAAAGACAAGGCGCACTCCTCATAGACGGTCAACTCAACGACGAGGCATGGCAAGGCGCACACTGGACGCAGGACTACAAAGATCTTGTCGACGATACTCCCCACTGGCTGCACACTGAAAGCGCCTTTCTGTGGGATGACACACATCTCTATCTCGCCATGCGCCTGCAAGAACCGTGGCTCGAAGCAAAAATCTTTGACCGCGACGGTCCCGTCTATCGTGATCCAGACATGGAAATCTTCATTGCAGGAAAAAATGCCTACTGGGAGCTTGAAGTCAACGCCGCCGGCACTATTTATGATGTCTTTTGGATCTGGCGCGACGCACTCCATCCCCATTCCTTCTTTACACCGCAGATGTGGCAAGAAAACAAGCGCCGCGTCCTTCTTCTCAGCGGCATTGCCGAACATAGACACCCCCGCGGTGAACGCCTAGGCTTTATTGACGCAAACCTTCAGGACCTTCAAGTCGCAGTCACTACACAAGGTACGCTCAATAATAACAACGATATTGACGAAGGCTGGTGCATAGAAATAGCCATACCTTGGGCAAGCATAGCCCACATCCACGAAGATACGACATGGCACGCCACTGCCGATGCGCGCGTGCCCATCAATGTCTTTCGTTTCGTCAACCGCGACAGCAAGGGCAGCCTCCTTCCCACGCTGCGCCCTGCCGCATGGGCACTTGCGCAGCACTCTGTTTTTGACGCACATATGCCAGAAAAATTTGGTTGGCTCTATTTACGCTGAGCAGGTACATTGTATCCGCTTGTCATTATAAATTTTGTTTTTTTAAAGGGTTTTGGGGGAAATTTTTTTCTTGGGGGGAAACTTGTTTTAGGAAAAAAAAGCTTTCCCCCCACAAGTCTTTCAAAAAACTAAAAATATGTTTATAAGGAGACATTATGCCTTTAGTTTTAGGCTCTGCCGGGCATATTGACCACGGAAAGACAACACTTGTACGCGCACTTACGGGCATTGATTGCGACCGTCTCGAAGAAGAAAAACGTCGGGGTATCACTATCGAACTTGGCTTTGCGCACTGCCTTATGCCAAATGGTGAGAGGCTTGGCATTGTCGATGTGCCGGGGCACGAACGATTCGTCAAGAATATGGTCGCAGGTGCGGGCGGCATCGATTTTGTTATGCTTGTTATCGCCGCAGATGAAGGCGTCATGCCGCAAACACGAGAGCATCTTGAAATATGTTCATTGCTTGGCATCCGTCATGGTTTTGTGGCACTCACAAAGATTGATATGGTCGATGAAGCATGGATTGAACTGGTTACCGAAGATATCAGTGCTTTTTTGCAAGATACCTTTCTTGCAGATGCTCCCATACTTCCCGTGTCCTCAAGCACAGGACAAGGACTTGATGCTGTCAAGGACTATATATTTCATGCAGCAGCGACACTTGCGCCGCAGCGCGAGAGCAGCGTTTTTCGTCTGCCCGTTGATCGCATATTTACCATGAAAGGACATGGCACCGTCATCACAGGCACCGTCATCGCAGGAGACGTTAAAGTTGGCGATGAGGCCGTTCTTATGCCAGAAGGCACTGTGACGCGCGTGCGCAGTCTGCAGTGGCACGGAAACAGTGTGGAACACGTTGGCGCAGGACAGCGCTGTGCCGTCAATGTGCAAGCTGTGGATGTGGACTCTGTCCAGCGCGGCGCCGTCCTTGCACACGCAGGCACACTTTTTCCTTCTAAACGCTGGCTTGTCATGTTGCAAAGCTTAAAATCCGCACCACGCGCACTGCGCTCACGAACAGAAGTTCACTTCCACCACGGCGCACGCGAAGTTGCAGCAAGGCTCTATTTTTTTGACCGCGACCGCCTTCAAGCCGGTGAGAGCGCTCTGGCAGAAGTGCGATTTACAGAACCTATGGTGGGACTTGCAAGCGATCGTTGTGTTGTACGCGCCTATTCCCCTTTGCGCACCGTTGCCGGCGGCGTTCTCGTTTCTCCCGTGGACATGCAGCTCAAACGCAAAGCTCCGGACTTTGAAGAGCGATTTTCCCGCCTTATCGCCGCCCATGAAATTCTTGAAACTTGGCAAAGCACAAACACACTTGCAACACTGTGCGAGCTTGCAAACATTCAGCTCTTCCTTGCCGGCATAAAGGGTGTAAGTTTTGCTGAACTTATGGTGCTCACAAATGCCCACACAAAACACCTTGAAAAAGCGCTTCAAAGCCTCGCTGGTAAAGGCCATGCGCTGTGCTTTGATAAGGAAGAAAAGTGCTGGATTCATGGCGATGCCTTCGCACAACTCATAGAGCTTTGCCTCTCTCAGGCCGCCGCCTTCCATCAGCGCGATCCCCTTAAAGCCGGTATGGCGCGTGGCGTGCTGTGTCCTAGCCAAACACCCAAGCTCGCACACATGGTGATTGAACGCTGCTTGCGTACAAATACTCTCGTCACACAAGGTGATGTTTTGCGCCTTGCCACACACAAAATCACCCTGAACACCAATGAGACACAAGTGCGTAACGAACTTCTCAGCGCACACGAAAAAGCCGGCCTCACACCGCCAAACCTTAAGGATGTGCTCGAAGTGCTCAAAGTAGATGCCAAGAGCGTGGCGCCGGTGCTGAAACTCTTGGTGGATGAGAAAAAACTTGTCAAAGTGAAAGACGGGCTTTACTACGCCGTCCCCGTTATGGTCGATATTTGCGCACGGGTACAACACTGGTTTGACTCGCACGACGACCTTGACCTTGCAGGTCTCAAAGAAATTCTCGGCGGCATTTCACGCAAGTATCTTATCGCACTTTTGGAATATATGGACAGGGAGCGCATCACACTGCGCGTCGGCGACAAAAGGCAATGGCGCGGCAAAGCACTGCCATTCTAATCTGTTTTTTAAAAAGGGTTTGGGGAAAACTTTTTTCTTTTTGGGGGAAACCTTTTCTTCAGAAAAGGTTTCCCCCTCCTCCAGCTGGTGAAATAT